>NZ_JBLYUB010000040.1:0-52040 GCF_049999945.1 Planosporangium spinosum
GTCTACGCCACCACCACCCGGCCGGAACTGCGCCTGATCACCTGCGGCGGCACCTTCAACCGGGCGTCGGGCAACTACACCGACAACATCATCGTCTTCGCCGCCCTCACCGGGTCGCGCTGACCCGGCCGGAGCCGCCACCCGGGCGCCGCCGGGCGACCCGGGTGGCGACCCCGGCCAACACCACACGCCAGGAGGAAGGGCCGACGGCAGGCGACGTCGAGGTCGTCGGTACGCGGGAGAGCGTCCGGTAGCTGTGCCGGATCGTCACAGATCCACCCGGTGACATCGTCACAGATCCACCCGGTGACGCTGTCGTGGACGATCCCGGGGACCGAGTCGGGGCGCGTCGTAGGACTGCGGTGACCAGTGCCGGTTAGGGGATACCGGGGCGGCGTTCGGTGGTTACGGGCCCGGCGTAGCGTCGATGGGTAAGCGCCGGAAGCGGACACGATCCTCTCTGGTGAGAGGCCCCGCCCGGGCGGAGGCGGATCATGGCTGGGCTTCTCGGCATGACGTGAGGTCGAAGTATGGCGTGCGTGATGTGCCCGTCGCCCGCCGTCGGTGGGAGACGCGAGAATGTGTCACATTCAGGTAGGTATGCGATTCCTGGCTGTCCTGTCGACGTTGGTCACGGCAATTGTCATGGCCCCGCCGGCGAGCTCGCCTGTCGCATCCGACGCGCCAGACGTCGTCACCCGCACGGCCGGAGTGCGCAGCGCGGCTGGTGAGGAGAACAGCCCGCCGCCGCCGACCGGCGATCCCCGCATCATCCGTCCGGGCGCCCGCCTGACCACAGTTTTCGACGGCGGCTGTGTCCTCACCGCGGGGGATGCGGCCGACCGTCGCGGCAACGTCTTCTTCACCGATCTCACGCCGACCAACCAATGCCATGACCGTCAGGGTCATGCCGAGGCCGGTGTCATCTTCAGGTACAACACGGCCGACCGGGGTACGACCGTCTTCCGCTCCCCGAGCGGCCAGGCCAACGGTCTGGAATTCGACGCCAACGGCAACCTCGTCGTGGCCGAGTCGGCCGACTACGGGGGCAGGCGCGTCACGCGGACCGACATGCGTACCGGAAAGAGCGTCATGCTTGCCGGCCAGTACCAGGGGCGGCCGCTGAACTCCCCGAACGGCGTGAGCATCGACGAGCGGGGCCGCATCTATGTCACCGACCCCCGCTACGAGGGGGCGGAGACGGTCGATCAGCCGGTCGAAGGTGTCTACCGCATCGACCCCGACGGCTCGATCCACCGGATCATCGTCAACGCCGCCAAGCCCAACGGCGTGCTCGTGTCGCCCGACCAGCGGACGCTGTACGTCACCGACTTCAACACCGGGATCCTCGACACGCATCGGCTCACCCCGCAAGAACTGGCCAGCGTCCCACCCGTGCAGATGACGCTGTGGGCCTACCCGCTGCATGCCGACGGCACCGTGGGCCAGCGTCGAGCGCTGGTCGGCTACCTGCCGCACCTCGGTGCCGACGGCCTCGCCGCTGACGTCAACGGCAATCTGTACGCCGCCGTGCGTGACACGCAGGCGCCGGGCATCCGCGTGTACGACCCGCAGGGGCGCGAGTTGGCCCGTATCCCAACCGGGAACCTCCTGCCGACCAACGCGGAGTTCGGCACCGGACACGAGGCGAACGTCCTGTACATCACGGCCGGCAAGGGGCTCTACCGCATCGTGGTCAACAGCCGTGGTTACCACCTGCCGGCGTCCGAACAAGGGGGCGCGACGCCGTGAGCGGCGCCGGAGACGGCGCGACGAACGTCGCCGCTGGGCCGCTGTTTGGTGCGCCGACCGACGGGTAGCCACACACCGCGGGAGGGGCCCGCGGTGTGCCTGGTGATCAGCCCGTTGGACGGCGTATGGCACGGCGGCTGAAGGTCCCGGGGCTCGTCGGCGAGGTCGCCGCGGAGTTCGCCGGGACCATGATCCTCATCCTGTTCGGCGTCGGTGTCGTGGCCCAGGTGACCGCCGCCAAGCTCGGTAGCCACGACAGCATCGCCTGGGCATGGGGGTTCGGCGTCACGTTCGGCGTCTACGTCGCCGGGCGGATCAGCGGCGGGCATCTCAACCCGGCGGTTACCGTGGCGTTCGCACTGTTCCGCGGCTTCGCGTGGCGGAAGGTGGTGCCGTACCTGGCGGCCCAGGTCGTCGGGGCGTTCGTCGCGGCCCTCGTCGTGCGGTGGAACTACACCGAGGCGCTGCACGTCGCCGACCCCGGGCTCACCATCAAGACCCAGGTCGTGTTCTCCACTCTCCCCGGCAACGGGGTCCTTCCCGTCAGCGCGTGGGGCGGGTTCCGCGACCAGGTCATCGGCACCGCCATTCTGTTGTTCCTGATCATGGCTGTGACCGACGCGGCCAATGTCGCGCCGGGCGCCAACCTCGCGCCGTTCGTCATCGGGCTCATCGTGGTCGCGATCGGCATGGCGTGGGGCGCCGACGCGGGCTACGCGATCAACCCGGCGCGCGACTTCGGCCCGCGGCTCGCCTCGTTCCTCACCGGATACCGCAGTGCTTTTCGCGACCAGACCGGCTACCCGTACTTCTGGGTGCCGATCGTCGCGCCGCTCATCGGCGGCGTCGTCGGCGCCGCGCTCTACCGGGCGTGCGTCGGACGCTTCCTGCCCGCCGCGGTGCCGCCGGAGCCGGGCAGGCTGCCCCGACCCGAGCCGGATGACACCGTGACATGACCCGACCCATCCTTCGAGACTGCGACAAGGAACGTGATGGCTGACTTTGTCGGCGCGATCGACCAGGGCACGACCAGTACCCGGTTCATGATTTTCGACCACGGAGGCAACGAGGTCGGCCGCCACCAGCTCGAACACCAGCAGATCCTGCCGCGCGGCGGCTGGGTCGAGCACAACCCGATCGAGATCTGGACGGGTACGGTGGCGGTCGCCCGCACCGCGATGCACGCCCGCGACCTCACCGCCGCCGACCTCGCCGCGCTGGGCGTGACCAACCAGCGCGAGACCACGGTGGTCTGGGACCGGCGCACCGGCCGGCCGTACTACAACGCGATCGTCTGGCAGGACACCCGCACCGACCGTATCGCCTCCGCGTTGGACCGCGACGGCCGTGGCGAGGTGATCCGACGTAAGGCGGGCCTGCCGCCGGCGACGTACTTCTCCGGCGGGAAGATCCAGTGGATCCTGGAGAACGTCGACGGGGTCCGCGAGGCCGCCGAGCGCGGCGACGCGATCTTCGGCAACACCGACACCTGGCTGCTGTGGAACCTGACCGGCGGCACCCGGGGCGGCGTACACGTCACCGACGTCACCAACGCCAGCCGGACCATGCTGATGGACCTGGAGACCCTCGACTGGGACGACGAACTGCTGTCGTTCTTCGGCATCCCGCGCGCCATGCTGCCGGAGATCCGGCCGTCGTCGGACCCCGACCGGTACGGCACCACCCTCGCGAACGGCCCCCTCGGCGGCGAGGTGGCGCTCACCGCCGACCTCGGCGACCAGCAGGCGGCGACGGTCGGCCAGGTGTGCTTCGCCGTCGGCGAAGCGAAGAACACCTACGGTACGGGCAACTTCATGCTGCTCAACACCGGGACCAAACCGGTCCGCTCGACCAACGGACTGCTCACGACGGTCTGCTATCAGCTCGGTGACGGCGCACCGGTGTACGCGCTGGAAGGCTCGATCGCCGTGACCGGCTCGGCGGTGCAGTGGCTGCGCGACCAGATGCACATCATCCGCAGCGCGGCCGACAGCGAAACCCTCGCCGCTCAGGTGCCCGACAACGGCGGTGTCTACTTCGTGCCGGCGTTCTCCGGGCTGTTCGCCCCGTACTGGCGCTCCGACGCGCGAGGCGCGATCGTCGGGCTGTCGCGGTACAACACCAATGCCCACCTGGCCCGCGCCACGCTCGAGGCGATCTGCTACCAGACGCGCGACGTGGTGGAGGCGATGCAGTCCGACTCCGGTGTGACGCTGGACGTGCTCAAGGTCGACGGCGGGGTCACCGCCAACAACCTGTGCATGCAGGTGCAGGCGGACATCCTCGGCGTTCCGGTGAGCCGTCCCGTCGTCGCGGAAACCACCGCGCTCGGTGCCGCGTACGCCGCGGGCCTGGCGGTCGGCTTCTGGCGCGACACCGACGAGCTGCGCGCGAACTGGAACGAGTCACGGCGCTGGCAGCCGACCTGGACGCCGGAGCAGCGCACCGAGGGCTACCGCAGATGGAAAGCCGCCGTACAGCGCACCCTCGACTGGGTCGATGTCGGCTGACACCTCGATGAAGGGGCGACGCCATGCAACCAGGAGACCTGTCCCCGCAGGCCCGTGAGGCGGCAATCGCGGCGATGTCCGGCGGCGGCGAGCTCGACGTCGTCGTGGTCGGTGGCGGCGTGGTCGGCGCCGGCTGCGCGCTCGACGCGGTCACCCGCGGACTGTCGGTCGGCGTGGTCGAGATGCGTGACTGGGCCAGCGGCACGTCCAGCCGGTCCAGCAAGCTCCTCCACGGCGGCCTGCGGTACCTGGAGATGCTGGAGTTCGGACTGGTCCGCGAGGCGCTCCGGGAGCGCGGCCTGATCCTGCAACGCCTCGCTCCGCACCTGGCACGTCCGGTCCCGTTCCTGTACCCGTTGCGGCATCACGGTTGGGAGCGCGCCTACGTGAACGCGGGGCTCGTCCTCTACGACACGATGGCGATCTCCAGTGGCTACGCGCGAGGTCTGCCGAGGCACCGCAACCTGTCCCGGCACGCGGCTTTGCGGGTCTGCCCGGCGCTGCGAAAAGACGCCCTCGTCGGCGCGGTGCAGTACTTCGACGCCCAGGTCGACGACGCGCGCCACACCATGTTCCTCGTCCGCACGGCCGCCGCCTACGGCGCGCATGCCGCCTCGCGGGCGCGGGTCGTCGATTTCCTCCGTGAGGGCGAGCGGGTCACCGGCGTTCGGGTCCGCGACCTGGAGCACGACCGCGAGTTCGACGTCCGCGCCCGGCAGGTGATCAACGCGACCGGCGTGTGGACCGACGACACGCAGGCTCTGGTCGGCTCACGTGGACAGTTCAGGATCCGGGCGTCGAAGGGCGTCCATCTCGTGGTGCCGCGCGACCGCGTCCACTCGTCCACCGGGCTCATCCTGCGCACCGCCACGAGCGTGCTGTTCATGATCCCGTGGGGACGACACTGGATCATCGGTACCACCGACAGCGACTGGACGCTGGACAAGGCCCATCCGGCCGCCTCGCGTACCGACATCGACTACCTGCTGGGCGAGATTAACAAGGTGCTCGCGGCGCCGTTGGAGCGCGCCGACGTCGAGGGCGTCTACGCGGGCCTCCGGCCGCTGCTGTCCGGCGAGTCCGACGTGACGTCGAAGCTGTCGCGCGAGCACAGCGTCGCCAGTCCGGTGCCGGGCCTGGTGGTGGTGGCCGGTGGCAAGTACACCACGTACCGGGTGATGGCCGCCGACGCGGTCGACACGGCCGTGCACAGCCTCGGCGGCGCTGTCCCTCCTTCGTGTACCGAGCAGGTCCCGCTCGTGGGGGCCGAGGGGTTCGTCGCACTGTGGAACCGGCGGCACAGCCTGGCGGCGGACAGCGGGTTGCACATCGCGCGGATCGAGCACCTGCTCCACCGGTACGGCTCACTCATCCACGAGGTGCTCGATCTCATCCGCGCCGACCGGGCGCTCGGCGAACCGGTCCCGGGCGCCGACGACTATCTGCGCGCCGAGATCGCCTACGCCACCTCGCACGAAGGCGCCCGCCACGTCGAGGACGTCCTCACCCGCCGTACCCGCATCTCCATCGAAACCTTCGACCGCGGCCTCAGCGCACTGCCCACCACCGCCACCATCATGGCCGACGTGCTGGACTGGTCGACCGAGCAGATCGAGCGCGAGGTGACGCACTACCAGCTCCGGGTCGAGGCCGAACGCGCCTCGCAGGAGCAGCCCGACGACGAGACCGCCGACGCGACCCGGCTGGGCGCGCCCGATGTCGTACCACTGGCGCACCAGGCGGCCTGAGCCGCCGGTGGGGGAGGCGGCCCCACCGGTCGACGAACAGCGACAGGAAGGGGTGGATGCCGGCTGCGGACGGGCGGTAACGGGCGGTAACGGGCGACACCGGCAGGTGACTGGCGAACGCGGTGAAGCCGATGTGTCCTGATCCGTGGCGGTCCTTGCCGGGGCCCATAACGCGACAGCGGCATGACAGCTGGCTTCGATATCCTTGCCGCGGCTGATGTCCAACCGCGACCTGGGGAGGTCCGATGCTGCCGCCCGGTGAACTGTTCCACCAGATCGACGTCGAGATCGACAGTCTCAAGGGCATCGCGGCCGCGATGCGGGAGAACCTGGAGCAGGGCCTGCGTACCCAGGTGCCGGCGGTACACGACGCGATGCAGCCCGGCGCCACCATCGGCGGCCAGATCGCCGGCGGGGAGTGGGTCCGGCTGCAGAACACCTACTCCCGGTGCATCGAGGAGACACTGACGGCGGTGTACGGCATCGACAAGGGTAGTCAGGCGTTGGCGCAGGCCGCCGACCTGATCGCCAAGCGCTACGGTGAGACGGACGCGTTCGCGCGGGCCTCGGCCAGCGACGTGGACGCGACCCTCGTCGTGCCCTCCGCAGCCAACCCCCTGACGCCGAGGGCGACGGTGGAAGCGCAGTGAGTAACTCCGGAGACTACGGCTCGTTCGACGTCAAGCAACTGTTCCACATGATCGACGCTGCCAAGCGGGATCTGCCGCAGACCCATCAGCAGATCCAGGCGTGGCAGAAGACCAGCGAGATGCTGGACTCACACGCCGACCGGCTGCGCGGGTACCGCGACGACCTGGCCGCGCAGTGGCCGCCGGAGCGGAACGAGGCGGCGGCGGCGTACCTGCGTCACCTCGACGACCTGCTGTCGGCGGTGTCGAAGACGGCGTCGGCATCGGCGGTCAACCACTGGCAGCTGGTGCACACCGTCGAGGCGATCGAGCAGGCACACAAGACGCTGAAGCCGCTCTACGACGAGTACGTCGGCAACGAGAAGAAACTGGCCGACTACCGGGAGCAGATCCGCACCGCCGAGGCGACCGGCAGCGTCGCCGGCGGCGTGGCAGGCCGCGTTGCCGGCGGTCGGCTGGGCGGCCTGGTCGGTGACGCCCTCGGCGGCTTCGGAGCGAAGGCCGGCATGGAGCTGTTCACCTCGTCGCCGGTACCGGACGGCCGCCAGGACCACCTCAACCAGCAGGCCCGCGCCGCCATGGCGGCGCTGGGCGGCGCGGCACAGGACGCGTCGTCGAACATGGAGACACCGCCACCGTACGACCCGCCGCAAGTCCATGAGGTCGACGACGCACAACACATCGGCGACAGTTCAACCGGTGGGGCGCACCGGCCTCCGGTGATCGCGCCGCCGGCCCACACCCGCGGTTCGTACCTGCCTGAGGTGTCCGCGCCGAGCGGCCAGGAGGCGCCCGACCTGCCGTCGTCGCCCAGCGCCGGCCCGGTGCTGACCGGAGGCACGGTCGGTACACTGCCGGCCAGTGGTCATCTTCCCGGAACGGGCAACCCGATGCCGAGCCCGACCGGCAGCCCGATGCCGGGCACGGTCTTCGGTGTTCCCCCGGTCGCCGGTACGCCGGGCGTGGGTGCGACACGTGTCTCCGGGTTCGGCAGGCCCGGCGGTGGCCCGGTCACGGGGCCGGTGGCCCGTGCACTCCCACCCGGCGGCGTCATCGGCGGTGCGGGTGGCTTCGGTCCCGCCGGCCGTCGGGGGACGGCCGGCGCACCTCGGGTCAACCCGGTCGGTGGCGTCCTCGGCCAAGGCGGCGGGGGGCCGGCGGCGGTCGGCGGGTCGAAGGGTGGTGCCGCTGCCAGTCGTGGTGGCGTCGGGCCGGGTGTCCTCGGCGGGCAGCGCGCCGGTCGCCGTGGTGGTGAGGGCGAGGAACGGGCCTGGGATCCGGACAATCCGTGGGCGGTCGGCGAGGGCGTCGCGCCGGTGATCGAGCCGGGCCACGAGCCGCGGTCGCACGATGCCGGCCCCGGAGTTATCGGGATCGACCGGTGACGGCCCGATCGCGACGCTGGGTGGCGGCGGTCACCGGCGGGCTGGTGGCCGCACTGGCGGCCGCGCCACCCGCAGTGGCGGATTCGTTCCGCGACCGGCAGTGGCACCTGAGCGTCCTCAACGTCGCCCAGGCCCACCAGATGACCATGGGGGACGGCGTCGTCGTCGCGGTCGTCGACTCGGGTGTCAAAGCCGACCACCCGGACCTGGCGGGCAACGTCCTGCCCGGCGTCGACCTGACCGGCGTCGACACGAAGGGCCAACAGGACACCAGCGGTCACGGCACCGCGATGGCCGGACTCATCGCAGGCCACGGCCACGGCCCCGACAACGCCGACGGGGCCATCGGCATCGCCCCTCACGCCAAGATCCTGCCCATCCGCGAGCACCGGGATCTCCTCGGCACGACGGGTGGAGTCGCCGCCGGCATCGACGCCGCCGTGAAAGGCGGAGCGAAGGTGGTGTCGGTCTCGCTCGCTGTGGCTCCGAACGACGCGTTGAAGCAGGCGGTTCAGACCGCCTTGGCCGCTGATGTGGTCGTCGTGGCGGGCGTCGGCAACCGGCCCAAGGACTCCTTTGTGGGGTATCCCGCCGCCTACCCGGGTGTGGTCGCGGTCGGCGCTACCGACAAGGACGGCAACCTCGCCCCGGTATCCATGACCGGCAGGGAGGTGATGTTGACCGCGCCGGGCGTCGACATCGTCTCCACCGACGGTATCGGGGGCTACCGCATCGGCACCGGAACCAGCGACTCCACCGCAATCGTCGCCGGGGCGGCCGCACTCATCCGGGCCAAGTACCCCACGCTGCCCGCAACCGAGGTCGTGCACCGGCTCACCGCCACCGCCACCGACAAGGGCACCCCGGGCAGAGACCCGCAGTACGGCTATGGCGTGCTCAACCTCGTCGCTGCCTTGACCGCCGATGTCAAGCCAGCACCGACAGGCGGTGGCTCCGCGCCCACGGACGGCCAGCCGTCGCCAGCGGCCGCCGGGCCTACCGCCGAGGCGGAAGGATCGACGCCGCTGAAGCTCAGTCCGGCGTTCTTCGTGTGCCTGGGTGTGGTTGGTCTGTTGGTGGCCGTCGGCATCGGCCTGGCCATCTGGCTGGTGGTACGTGGTCGAAACAAGCCGTCGTCGGCTGTCACCGGATACCCAGCCTCCGGCCACAGCACATCCCCGCACCTGCCGTACCCCCAGGGGCCGGGCCAGCGACAGCACTCCGCTCCACCGCCCGAGTCCTCCTCCTAGCTGGTCGGCACGCCCAGCCGGTCGAGCAGGCGACGGCGTAGCCCCGCCACCCGCTGGGCCTGCCCGCCGGCCAGGCCCGCGCCCGTTCGGCCAGCCCGACCTCCGTCAGCGCTGCGGCGGTACGGGCGGGTGCAGGCGACGTTCGGCGACATGAAGAAATCGTCTAGATTCCACCGATTTGCGCGTAGATCGTGTGAAAACCCGGGCGAGTAGCAGAGCGGGATGGCTGGGGCGGTACCTGGGGGTGTCCCTGTTCCGCCTCAGCGCCGGGATGCGGCTGCCGATGAACAGACGTGTACCCCACGAACCTGACCGACGAGCAGTGGGCGCTGCCCGAGCCGCTCCGCTGCGCGGCGGGCGGCGGCCGGTCGCGTACCGTCGTCGGCATGACACCGGAGGAGATCGCCGACCTCGCGCACCTGCGCCGGGCACGCGACCTCATGGACCGCGACTACGCGCAGCCCCTCGACGTCCCGGCGATGGCGCGCGCCGCCCTCATGTCGCCCGCGCACTTCTCGCGCAAGTTCCGTGCGGCGTACGGCGAGACGCCCTACTCCTATCTCATGACCCGCCGCATCGAGCGCGCGAAGGCATTTCTGCGCCAGGGGATGTCGGTCACCGATGCCTGCGTGGCGGTCGGCTGTACCTCGCTCGGCTCGTTCAGCTCGCGGTTCACCGAGATCGTCGGCGAGACGCCGTCGCGGTACCGTGCGCGCGACCACAGCGACCTCGAGGTGCTGCCGTCGTGCGTGGTCATGGTCGCCACCCGACCGCGGCGAACGCCGGCCGCGGCCTGACGCGAGGCGCGGCGAGCCCCGTGGTCGGAAGTACCGACCGTGCCCGGCGCACCGAGCAGGATCGAAGAAGCACAGGTGGCGGCACGCGACATAAGGTCGTCGCATGGCAGTAACCGTCTCCGCAATGTTCATCCCTGTCCACGACCCCGACGCCGCGCTCGGCTTCTACCGCGACGCGCTCGGCCTCGAAGTCCGCAACGACGTCGCGTCCGGCGGCTACCGCTGGGTCACCGTCGGCGCCCCGGGGCAGGACGTGGACATCGTCCTCTTCCAACCGCACGGCGGTCGCTCGCAGGCCGAGGGTGATGCCCTCCTGACGCTCGTGACGCAGGGCTCCCTGCAGGCCGCGATCTTCCGGACCGACGACCTCGACACCACGTTCGAGAAGGTGCGGGCGTCGGGCGCCGAAGTGCTCCAGGAGCCGGTGTCGCAGCCCTGGGGCGCGCGCGACTGCGCGTTCCGCGACCCCTCGGGCAACCTCGTCCGCATCGCGCAGGCCTGACCGTCGCCCGCCCGGAGCGCCGCACATACCGCCGGCTCCGCTCGGTGAGCACGTCCCGCGCCGACGTCGTGCCCGAGCATGCCGGTGGCCGCGGAGGAACTGTCCGCGGCCCCGCTCTCCATCCCGGGGTGGAGAACGGGGCCGCACCGGTCAGTGGGTGGCGATGGCGGTGAGCACGTCGAGCCGGGCGGCGCGGCGGGCGGGCAGCAGGCCGGCGGTGAGCCCGGCCAGTACGGCGGCGCCGACGATCGCCAGCAGCTGCCCGGTGGGTACCCGCACGACGAGCGGGCTGTCGGCGCTGAGGCCCATGAGGGTGGCGGCGGCCAGCCCCAGGCCGATACCGACGCCGGTGACCACGGCCACGGCGGCGACCAGGACGGCCTCGGCGCGGATCATCCAGCGCACCTGCCGGCGGGTCATCCCGACCGCGCGGAGCAGGCCGATCTCGCGGGTGCGTTCCACGATGGACAGCGCGAGCGTGTTCGTGATGCCGAGCAACGCGATGAGGACGGCGAAGCCGAGCAGCACGGTGATCAGTCCGAGGACCTGGTCGATGGCGGCGGCCCGGCCGGCGGCGGCCTCGGCCTGGTTGAGGACCTCCGCGTTCGGGAAGTCGGCGATCGCCTGACCCAGCGTCGCGCGGGCCGCCTGCGGGTTGACACCACCGGCGAGGGTGACCAGGACGCTGGCGTCGACGTTCTCGCTGTAGTGCTTCGCATAGGTGCCGAGCGAGATGATGTAGCTGCTGCTGAGCGCCTGGGCGCTGGTGTCGTCCAGGAGACCGACGACGCGTAGCTGCTGCTCCCCGTCGCGGGGGAAGGTCATCGGCAGGCTGTCCCCGACGCGCAGGCGCCGTTCGGTGGCGACCTTGTCGGCGAGCACCATGCCGTTGCCGTCCAGCGCGTCGAGGGTGCCGGCGGTCATGCGGACGTGGGCGACCCGCGGCAGGGTGGCCGGGTCCACGGCGGTCAGTACGCCGGTCATGCCCTTGTCGAGCCAGTGCCCGTAGCGGATCGGCGAGGCCACGGCCACCTCGGGCAGGCCGGCGGCGCGGCGCGCGACCTCCGGCGACAGCCCGCCGAGCATCTCGTTGCGGCTGCTCTGGATGACCAGGTCGGCGGTGATCTGCTCCTGGTAGGTCGCGCCGATCGCCTTGACCGAGCTGCCCAGCACGGACACGAAGCTGATCAGCGACAGGCCGAGGGCCAGCGCCATCGCCGTGGCCGCGGTGCGCCGAGGGTTGCGGACGCATGACTCCCGGGCCAGCGTGCCGGGTACCCCCAGGGACGTCAGGGGACGTCCGACGCCTTTCGCCAGCGCCGGTGCCAGTACCGGGCCGAGGACGACAAGGCTGGCCAGGAAGAGTGCCGCGCCGACCGCGACACCGGCGATGTCGTGGAAGGCCGCCGCGGCGACGAGCTGGACGACGCCGAGGCCGAGCACCACCCAGCCGATGATCGACCGGAGGCGCCGCGGTGGCGTCGCACCCGGGCCGGACAGGCGCATCGCCTCGACCGGTGCGATGAGGGCGGCGCGGCGGGACGGCCCGACCGCGGCGAACAGGGTGACCAGGGTTCCGGCGGCCAACGCGATGATGATCGTGCGTACGGTCACGTCCAGCGGGCCGTCGGGCAGCGCCAGCCCGGCGCGCCGGGCGAGCCCGCGCAGGCCGTAGGCGGCGCCGACGCCGGCCGCGGTACCGCCGGCCGCGCCGGTGACGCCGACCAGCAGCGCTTCGCCGAGGACCGAGGCGAGCACCTGCCGGCCGGTGGCGCCGGCGGCGCGTAGCAACGCCAACTCCCGGGTGCGCTGGCTGAGCACGATGCCGAAGGTGTTGGCGATGAGGAACGCGCCGACGAGCAGCCCGGCGGCGGCCAGGGCCAGCAGCACGAGGCGTAGATAGTTGACGCTCTGCTTGGCGGCGGCAGCGCTGGCTGCGGCCGCGTCCTGGCCGGTGGTGACGGCGTACCCGGCGCCGAGTGAGGTGGCCAGCCGGGTGCGCAGGTCGGAGACGGCGACGGCGGGGTCGGCGATGACGTCGAGCGAGGTCACTCCGGAGCCGAGGCCGAGCAGTGTCTGTGCGCATGCCAGGTCGACGAGCACGACGGCGGTGTTGGGGAGGCCCTCGTCGTCGCCGATGCCGGCCAGGCCGACGACCCGCAACTGCCGGCTGGCGGTGGCCGACACGGTGATGGTGTCACCGAGCCGCACGGCGTGTTCGCGGGCGGTGGCCGCGTCCAGGACCACCTCGTCGGGGCCGTGCGGTGCGTGCCCGGCCCGCAGGCGGTAGGCGGTGAACGGCGCCTCGGCCCAGCTGCCCAGCATGGTCGGCCCGCTGGGGAGCACGGCCTGCCCGCGGACCTTCAGCTGGCCGGCACCGGAGGCGGTCGGTCGGACGCGGTCGACGCCGGGGATGGCGGCGACGCGGTCGGCGAGATCGGCCGGTAACGGGTCGCGCTGCACCTCCACGCCCATCGCGCTGCCGAAGGCGGCGGCGCCGCGGACGGTGAGGTCGACACCGGCCGCGGTGGTGCGGAACTGTGCGTCGAGCAGGCGGCCGCTCGTGTCGGTGAGAACGAGGCTGCCGGCGACGAACGCGACGCCGAGCGCGACGGCCAGCCAGGTCAGGGCCAGGCGGGAGCGGTGCGCGAGCGCGGTGGAGACGGTCAGGCGCCACATCGCGATCACGCCCCCACCGTCGTCGTGGGCACGTCCAGCCGCGCCATGCGCGTGAGCACGGTCTCGGCGGTGGGGTCGGCCAGCTCGTCGACGATGCGCCCGTCGGCGAGGAAGACGACCTGGTCGGCGTAGGAGGCGGCGACCGGGTCGTGGGTGACCATCACGATCGTCTGGCCGAGGGTACGCGTGGCGTCGCGCAGGAAGGACAGCAGCGCGGCGCCGTGGCGGGAGTCGAGGTTACCGGTCGGTTCGTCGGCGAAGACGAGGTCGGGGCGGGCGATCAGGGCCCGGCCGACGGCGACGCGCTGCTGCTGGCCGCCGGACAGCTCGCCGGGGCGGTGGCTGAGCCGGTCCTGCAGGCCGAGCATCGCGACCAGTTCCGCCTGCCAGGCCGGATCGGGTCGCTTGCCGGCGAGGGTGAGTGGTAGCGCGATGTTCTGTGCGGCGGTCAGCGACGGGACGAGGTTGAACGCCTGGAACACGAAGCCGAGCCGCTCCCGGCGCAGCAGGGTCCGCTCCCGCTCGGACAGCGCGGTCAGGTCGGTGTCGCCGAGCAGCACCCGGCCCGAGTCGACGGTGTCCAGACCGGCGAGCGCGTGCACGAGGGTGGACTTGCCCGAGCCGCTGGGCCCCATGACGGCGGTGAACCGGCCGGCGGGGATGGCGACACTGGCGCCGTCGAGCGCACGGACGGCGGCCTCGCCCCGGCCATAGGTCTTGACGAGGTCGACGGCGCACGCCGCGATCCGCGCCGCAGACCCCTGCGGCGGAGCCGGCCGGCTGGCGGTGGGTGTGTTCACGGATTCTCCTGAGTGGGCGGGCCGCGGCGTCGGCGACGGACGCGGCGGGGCTTGGGCGAGACGATGGGTGGGATCGGTCAGGACAGGACCGGGCAGCGGGCGAGCACGGTCGCGCTCAGCACCGGGGCGGCGTGGTACGAGGAGTGTCGCGACCCGGGCTGTCCGTGCGCTGGCCGATCACTTCGCGGCCGGCTGTCGGTCAGGCGGTCGTGGACAGCGCACGGACAGCAGACCGTCAGGTACGGGCTGGGCTACGGAGGCTGGCGGGTGCGTCGGTAGCCGATGTGCCCGCCAGCCGGTGACTCACGCGGGGGCGAACGAACCAGGTTCCCGCCGGGTACCTGGTTCGGTAAGCGCGGCGCCGACGGCGCGGACAGCGAACAGGTTCGGCACGGCGGATCCCCGGTGCGGCACCGCGCTGCCGACAGTGGTGGGGGATGGCGGGGGCGGCGTCGGTGAGGCGTGGAGACGATGCCGGCCGGGTGGGGGCGACGGGCCGCGCCCCGGAGGTCCGGTCGCCCGGTCAGCCGGCCGGCGCGTCGCCGCCGGCGACCTCGAGCGGATCCTCCAGCAGCCGTTCGAACGCGAGCTCGGCCGCGCCCATCAGCGGCGCGTCGTCGCCGAGGATCGAGGTCCGGAGCCGGACGTGTTCGCGGCACGCGGGCAGCGCCATGCCGTCGAGGCGGCCGCGTACCTGGGCCCCGCCCGCCAGGTACAGGTCGCCGAGCGTGCCGCCGAAGAGGACGGCTTCCGGGTTGACGATGGTGACCAGGTTTGCCACCCCGAAGCCGAGCCAGTCGGCCACGTGCCGGACGGCTGCCTGGGCGGTGTGGTCCCCGCGGGCGGCGGCGTCGACGACGGCGAGCACGGCGTCCGAGCCTCCTGCGCCGTCCCGCCCGGCGCGCCGGAGGAGGGCGCGTTCGCCCACCTCGGTCTCCCAACAGCCGCGCGAGCCGCACCAGCACGGCTGTCCGTCCGGGTTGACCACCATGTGTCCGACCTCGCCGCCGTGCCCGCCGTGCCCGGTGACCCGCTGCCCGTCGGCGATGATGCCGGCGCCGATGCTGGCGTCGCCGTGCAGGTAGATGACGTTGCGCAGGCCCGTAGCCGCACCCCGGACGTGCTCCGCCAGCGCCGCGAGGTCGGCCACGTCGCCCACCAGCGGGGCACGGTCGTCGCCGAGCCGGCCCTGCAGCACCGCGCCGGTGGCGCGCGGGCTCATGGCCAGCGTCCCGTCCGCCTGCCGCAGTACGCCGGCGACGGCTACCGCGCTGCCGACGCAGAGCGCGTCGGCCGGTACGCCGCGGTGCAGCCCATGAGCCAGGGTGGCGAGCGGCTCCAGCGTTTCGGGAAGTGGCGCCCCGGGTGGGCGAGGCAGGTCGCGCCGCTCCAGTACGACGCCTCCCAGGCCCACCCGGGCGGCCCGCAGGCGGTCCACTTCGACGCTGAACGCGTACGCGAAGACCCGCGTCGAGCGCGGCCGGACGACCAGCGACGGCCGCCCCGCGCCGTGGTTGCGGGTGGGTACCGTCTCGGTGACGAGCCCGGCGGTGACAAGGTCGGCGGTGAGGGTACCGATCGTGCTGCGGTTGAGGCCGAGCCGGTCGGTCAGTTCGGCGCGCGAGGTGGCGCCGTGGATGTGTACGTACCGCAGCAGCGTGCCGAGGTTGTGCCGGCGGACCGCCTCGAGGTTCGCGGCGGCCGCCGTAGCGGACCGGGCGCCGGCCGCGGAGCCCGTCCGGTGCTGCCTCTGCTCTCGGGCGCTGACCATCGGTCCTTCCGATCGGCACGGAACGCCTCATGACGAGCATGGGTCCCCGGAGCACAGTCTCCGGGGACCCATGACGAACGTGTCCGGCTCCGAACGCCTACTTGGTGAGCGGGGCCAGCTTCGGGTCGTTGGCGTACGACTGCGCCGCGTTCTCCTTGGTCACGATGACCGGCGGGAGCAGGTACGACGGGACGACCTTGACGCCGTTGTTGTACGACTTCTCGTCGTTGACCTCGGGCTTCTTACCGGCCTGCAGGTCCTTGACCATCTGGATGCTCTGCTTGACCAGGTTGCGGGTGTCCTTGTTGATGGTCGAGTACTGCTCGCCCGCCACGATGGACTTGACCGACTCCACCTCGGAGTCCTGGCCGGTGACGACCGGAACCGCCTTGCCGGCGCCCTTCACCGAGGTGATGATCGCCCGGGCCAGGGTGTCGTTCGGCGACAGCACGCCGTCGAGGGTCTTGCCGGAGCTGTAGGTCGAGGTCATCAGCGAGTCCATCCGCTGCTGCGCGTTCTCGGCCTTCCAGCCCTGGGTGGAGACCTGCTTGACGTCGGTCTGGCCGGAGCCGACGACCACGTTGCCCTTGTCGATCTCGGGCTTGAGCACGTCCATCGCGCCGTTGAAGAACACGCCCGAGTTGTTGTCGTCGGGCGAGCCGGCGAACAGCTCGATGGTGTACGGGCCGGTCGGCTTCTTCTTCTTCATGCCCTCCAGCAGGGCCTGGCCCTGCAGCTGGCCGACCTTGAAGTTGTCGTAGGCCACGTAGTAGTCGACCGCGTTGGTGTTCTTGAGCAGCCGGTCGTACGCGATGACCGTGGCGCCCGCCTGCTTGGCGGCCTCGACCTGGGTGGTGAGCTGGGCGGCGTCGATCGCGCCGATCACGATCACCTTGGCGCCCTTGGTGACCATGGCCGAGATCTGGGCCTGCTGCTCGGCGACGCCACCGGTGGCGTACTGCACGTCGGACTTGAAGCCGGCCTCCTTGAGCCCGTTGGTGAACAGGTCACCCGCGAGGACCCAGTTCTCGGAGGTCTTCGTCGGCAGAGCGACGCCGATCAGCGAGTCGGCCGCGAAGCCCTTGTCGGAGTTCCCGCTGCTCGACGAGCCGCTGTCGGAGTTGCGGCTGGAGCAGCCCGTCAGGGCCAGCAGGGCGATGGCGCCGGCGGCGACGCCCCTGACGACTAACTTGCGCATAGTGTGTTGCCCTTCTTCGGAGTGAGCCGGGGCGGACGTGATCCGCCCCGTTGACGGTGGACGGTCAGCCGGCCACCGGCGTCTTGTCGGGCTCGGTGCCCGTCGGGGTGGGGATCAGGGGGGTCCCGCTGGAGCGGCGGAACGGCCGCGTGATCGAGTCGATGACCGAGAACCGGCCCTGGCGCTTGTTGTACACGTCGAGCGCGACCGCCAGCAGCAGGACGAGGCCCTTGATGATCTGTACCTGGTCCGAGCCCACGCCGAGGAGCTGCAGGCCGTTGTTGAGCACGGCCATGACCAGACCACCGACGATCGAGCCGCTGATGGTGCCGAGACCACCGGAGACGGCCGCGCCACCGATGAAGACGGCGGCGATCGCGTCCAGTTCCCAGCTCAGGCCGTCCTGCGGACCCGAGGCCGAGGCCCGGGCGACATAGATCATGCCGGCGAGCGCCGCGAGGACGGACATGTTCATCATGACCAGGAAGTTGACCCGGCGGAGCTTGACGCCGGAGAGCTCGGCCGCGCGGGAGTTGCCGCCGACGGCGTAGATGTGCCGGCCGACCGAGGTGTTGCGGGTGACGAACGAGTAGATCAGCACCAGGACGGCGAGGATGATGCCGGAGATCGGGAAGCTCGTGCCCACCCGGCCGCCGGCGAAGCGCAGCGCGGCGAAGATGATCACCGCGAGGATGATCGCCAGCCGGATGCCGGTGACCCACAGCGGCGCCGGC
Organism: Planosporangium spinosum; assembly: GCF_049999945.1. Lineage (NCBI taxonomy): Bacteria > Bacillati > Actinomycetota > Actinomycetes > Micromonosporales > Micromonosporaceae > Planosporangium > Planosporangium spinosum. The sequence continues at coordinate 17,777 of NZ_JBLYUB010000040.1, forward strand.
TCGGCGCCCATCGCCCGGCGGGTCTGCCGGGCGCGCCACTCGCGGATCACCACCGCCACGCAGGCGGCCAGGCCGAGCAGCAGGGTCAGGTTGTTGTATCCGGTGTCCGGCCCGACCTCCGGCAGGAAGCCCGCGCCGATCTTGCGGAACCCCGCCGGTACCGCGATCGTCTCCGCGTTGCCGATCGCCTGGTTACCGCCGCGGAACAGCATCATGCCGGCGAGGGTCACGATGAACGCCGGCACCCCGACGTACGCCACCCAGAAGCCCTGCCACGCGCCGATCAGCGCACCGACGACCAGGCCGAGCAGGATCGCCGCCGGCCAGGGCACGTGGTAGGTCGCCATCGACTTCGCCACGACGATGCCGACGAACGCGGCGATCGAGCCGACCGACAGGTCGATGTGTCCCGCCACGATGACCATGAGCATGCCGATGGCCAGGATCAGGATGTACGAGTACTGACTCACCAGGGTGATGAGGTTGGTGGAGTTCAGCGTGAGCCCGTCGGTCAGGACGTGGAACAGCGCGACGATCGCCACGAGGGTGAAGATCATGCCGAACTGGCGGGCGTTGGACGTGCTTCCGCTGAAGAGGTGCTTCTGAAGGTCTCTGATTCGGCTCATGACATCTGCATCTTCTTCGTCGAGGTCATCAACTTCATGAGGGTCTCCGGGTCGGCGTCCCGGCGCTCGATGCTGCCGGTGATGGTCCCTTCGGACACCGTGTAGATGCGGTCGCACAGGCCGATCAGCTCCGGAAGTTCTGAGGAGATGACGATGACGCCCTTGCCCTGGTCGGCGAGCCGCTGGATGATTCCGTAGATTTCGTACTTCGCGCCCACGTCGATGCCCCGGGTGGGTTCATCGAGGATGAGCAGGTCCGGGTCGGTGAACATCCACTTGCCCAGGACGACCTTCTGCTGGTTGCCGCCGGAGAGCTTGACGACGCCCTCGTCGACGGTGGGGGTCTTGATCCGCAGGCTGGTGCGGTACCCCTCGGCGGCCTGGTACTCCTTCACCTGGTCGACGACCCCGGCCGTGGAGATCTTGGACAGCTTCGCCGCCACCACCGACGTCTTGATGTCGTCGAGCAGGTTCAGGCCGACCGACTTGCGGTCCTCGCTGACGTACGCGAGCCCGTGCGCGATCGCGTCGGCCACGTTCTTCAGCTCGATCTCACGACCGTCCTTGACTATCCGGCCGGAGAGGTACGTGCCGTAGGAGCGGCCGAAGACGCTCATTGCGAGCTCGGTACGCCCCGCGCCCATCAGGCCGGCGAAGCCGACGATCTCGCCGCGGCGCACGTGGAAGTTGGAGCCCTTGCACACCATCCGCTCGGCCGAGACCGGGTGGCGCACCCACCAGTCGTCGACTTCGAAGAAGACCTCGCCGATGTTCGGGGTGTGGTCGGGGAACCGGCTGCTCAGCTCCCGGCCGACCATGCCGCGCACGATTCGGTCCTCGTTGACGCCGTCGGCCTTCACGTCCAGGGTCTCGATGGTCCTGCCGTCGCGGATGATCGTGATGGAGTCAGCGATCTGCTCGATCTCGTTCAGCTTGTGCGAGATCATGATCGAGGTGATGCCGCGCTCCTTGAACCCGCGGAGCAGGTCGAGCAGGTGCTGGGAATCCGCCTCGTTCAACGCCGCCGTGGGCTCGTCCAGGATGAGCAGCTTCACGTCCTTGGCGAACGCCTTGGCGATCTCGACCAGCTGCTGCTTGCCGACGCCGATGTCCTTGATCAGCGTGTCCGGGTCCTCGTCGAGGCCCACCAGCTTCATCAGCTCGGCCGCCTTCAGGTTGGCGGCCTTCCAGTCGATCCGGCCGAAGCGGCGCGGCTCGTTGCCGAGGAAGATGTTCTCGGTGATCGACATCCCCGGGACCAGGGCGAGCTCCTGGTGGATGATCACGATGCCGACCCGTTCGCTGGCCCGGATGTCCGAGAACCGGACCTCCTGTCCCTGGTAGACAATCTCCCCGGAGTACGTGCCGTGCGGATAGACACCGCTGAGTACCTTCATGAGCGTCGACTTGCCGGCGCCGTTCTCTCCGCAGATCGCGTGGATCTCCCCGGCACGGACGGCCAGGTTGACGTCGGACAGTGCCTTGACGCCGGGGAACTCCTTCGTGATGGAGCGCATCTCCAGGAGCACCGGGGCGTCACTCATCGGTCGTCTCCTCGATTCGGGCCGGTCCCGCGTACGGCTCTCGCTTCGGGGGCCCGCACCACGTCACCCACGTCATGTTGCCTCCGGGAGCGCTCGTCAGGGGTTGGCATGCGTTTGTTGCGCGCTCGAACATATTCAGAGTCGAACACGTTTCGCAAGTTCTCCACGTGTTTCCCTAAGGTCACAACCTGGTAATGCGGCCGTGACATCGGCTGTCGGGCCGGGAGGGCCGCTCGGTCGGACCGCCGGTCGACGTCCGATTAAGGTAAATGATTGTGGTGCGGGGGCTATCGGGAAAAATTGTCCATGAGGCTTGATCTAGACCAGCTCATCCCTTTGCGGGCTGATTGCCGAAATTGGAGGGATCGCCGGTACGACCAGCGGAATCGATCCGCCGAATGTCCGATTCCGCCCGGCCATCCCCGGCGCGACGGCCTACCGCGCGCGGATCGCGCCCGGTGCCCCATCCGTTCCGGCAACGCCGGCGACCGGGCGTGACCGGCGCCGCCGGCAGGACCTGACCGCCGGCCGATGTGCCGCCAGCGTCGACGAGACCCTCCACGTGGGAACCCGTACGACAGCCACGAAACCGCCATGGGTCGTCTCGGCCGACGCTCCGACACGGCCATGGCGGATACACGGTGTGGTCGACGCGGATGCGGATACGCGGTGTGGTCGACGGCGGGGAGGCAATTGACCACGGACCGCGGCGAGGATCGACCACGTTCACCGGTACATCCGGTGAACGTGGATGGACGCCGCGTCAGGCGGTGAGCCGGACCGTCCGGCCGGTCCGCGCTGCCTCCTCGGCGGCGGCGAGGACCGCGGTGACCTCGACCCCGAACCGCACGTCGAGCTGCGACTGCGGTCCGCCGTCCGCGGCGGCGAGCAGCTCGTCGAGCATGCGTCCGAACGCCACGACCGGCTCCCACGACATGGTCGGCACCGGGACGACGCCGGCCTTGCCCGCGAAGACGGCTTCCTGCCGGGCCGAGGCCGGCGGCGCGTCGACCGAGAGCGTCAGTGTGCTGATCGCCTCTGACGCGTGCCGCAGCAGCAGGCGGGTCAGGTCACGGGGGCCCGCCATCGCGGTCACCTCGGTGACCGGGCCGAGCACCGGGAGTACCAGCGCGAGCGCGTGCGGGCCGACGTCCCACAGGCCGCCGCTCTCGCGGCGCCAGGGCGACGCCCCGAACGGGTTGCCCTCCTCGAAGATCGAGCCGAGGTGGTCGACGCGGGCCTCGGCCCAGCCGTCGGTCTTCTGGGCCTGTTCGAGGAACTCCCGCAGCTGCGGCACGAAGCGCCGGGTGAAGAAGACCGCGGAGGCGAGGTGATTCTCGGCCACGGCTGAGGCGATCTCCTCGGCCTCCGCCACGGTGAACGCCACCGGCTTGTCGAGCGCCAGATGCTTGCCCGCGCGCGCCGCCGCCAGTGCGATCGGCGCCTGTACGTCCGGCGGCAGGGCCACGGCGATCGCATCGACGTCGGCGATCAGGCCGTCGACGGTGGGGTAGGCCCGCGCCCCGTACTCGCCGCCCAGCGCGGCGGCCTTGTCCGGGTCACGACCCCAGACGCCGACGAACTCGACGCCGGGATGCGCGGCGAGGCCCGGCGCATGGGTCATGTGGGCCCAGGGCCCCGTACCGAATAGTCCGAACCGCATCGCCGGCGCCACCTCTCCCTCGCCACGTTCGCCGGGCCGAAAGTTAACACGGATCCGCGAACGTCCGGCCAGGGGCCGTGCGTATCGGATAATGGAGACATTCGACTGCGGTCATCCGTCGGAGGGAGCGCTGGCGGCCGACCTGTGGCCGGGAACGGGCGCTGGCGACCTGACCGTGATGATCGCCGACAACGGGCACCCCGGTGAACCCCGTACCCGGCTGACCCGCTGAGCACCTATCCTGACGGCCGGAGGAGCCAGCGGGCGACATCCACCGTCGCGACGGACGGCCCCGCACCATGCCCATCCGCCACAACACATCGACGTATCTTCATGCTTGCTGTTCGACCGGCGGGCGGACGACTCTCACGAATGACCGAGGCGGTGAGGCGCTGTCGGCATTTTTAATCGATAAGGGTCACATTACATGGTACGGTGACTTGCCGTGGGCCAATCGACGGCGCCAGGTGTCTGGAAGTGGTTTTGGCCGCAGAAATTCTTTGTGCGTGTCCACATTGCCTGGTCATCGTATTTCCGTGGGGCGATAAGAGGTATGTACAAACCGCTCTGACGTAACAGTCGCGGAGTTGTCGGGCACCGGGTGTGTGTACGTGGCGCGGAGGTCACCGATTTCTGTCTTGAAAATCCGGGCGTTTCGCCGGCTATGGCTGACTCTTGCCATGTCATCCGTCGGCGACTGGCTCGGCCTGCTGGCTACCGGACTCTTTGCCGCCAGCCATGTGAGTGGCACGGCCGCGCATGGCGCCGCGTTTGGCGGGGTTGTGCTTGCTCAACTCTTTCCGGCGTTGCTGCTCGGGCCGCTGTCCGGCGTACTAGCGGATCGCTGGGACCGTCGCGTCACCATGATAACTTGCGATGTTCTACGGTTCCTCCTGTACGCGTCGATCCCCGCGGCACCGGCCATGTTGCCCAGCGGCAGTGCGGTCGTTTGGGCGCTGGTAGCCACCTTCCTTGCCCAGGCCTGTGCGATGGTGTGGGCACCGGCCAAGGAGGCGGCCGTGCCGAACCTGGTGCGGACCCGACTCGAAGAGGCCAACCAGATATCGCTCGTGACCACCTACGGCGTCGCCCCGGTGTTCGCCGCGTTGTTGCTCGCCGCGCTCGGGCGAATCTTTCCCAACGACCTGCTGAACATCAGAGCACCGGAACTGGCGCTGTACTTCAATGCCTGCACCTTCCTCGCCGCTGCGATTGTGGTCGTCACCATCCCCGGCCTCGAAGGGCCCGGCGGGAACACTCAAAGCCGGGAGCGGCCATCCGGCGTGCTTCAGGCGCTGCGTGACGGATGGCGTTACGCGTTCAGCACGCAGTTGTTGCGTGGCCTGATGCTGGGCATCGTGGGAGCGTTCGCCGCGGGTGGGGTCGTCATCGGCGCCGCACCGTTGTATGCGGAGAGCCTCAGCGGTGGCGAGGCCAGTTTCGGCCTGCTGTTCGCGACCCTGTTCATCGGACTGGGCGTGGGGATGGCGCTTGGTCCGCGTCTGGTAGGTGAGCTGTCCAGGCGTCGCTGGTTCGGGATGAGCGTCGTGCTGGCCGGCGCTGCTGTCGTGGCGCTGGCACTCGCGCCGCACCTGGCGATCGCGGTGGCGTTTGCCGTCCTGGTCGGTTCCGGTGCCGGCATGGCTTTCCTCTCCGGGACGACGCTGCTCGGAACCGAGGTAACAGACGCGCTTCGAGGCCGTATGTTCGCCTTCGTGCAGACCGGTGTTCGGGTCGTGCTGATGTTCGCCACCGCGCTCGGCTCATTGCTCTCTGGTATTGGTGGCACCCACGCGCTGACCGTCGCAGACCTCAGCGTCGACCTGAGCGCCAGTCGCGGCGTGCTCCTGGTCGCAGGACTGCTTGCCGTGTTCGTAGGCGTTTCGGCGTTCCGGCTCATGGACGACAAGCGTGGGACGCCGGTGCTTTCGGACCTCCTCGCGGCAATCGTGCGCCGCGATACTGATAGATATCCTCCTGGCGTCGTGATATCCCTGCTCGGCGAGTCGGACGATCGCTATGCGCGTGAGGTACAGAGCCTCCTTAAAGCTAACGGTCACCCGTGCGAGGTATTCGACGCCGAAGCCGCCGCCTTGTCCCTTGGCCTCAAGCTTCCTGAGCGGAGTGGGGATCGTCCGTTCATTGCCCCCGCTGCCGCCTCATTGGTCCGATTCGCCGCCCTGGCACAGGGCGCCGAACGGACCGTAATGCCCGCCCTGCAGAGGGGCGCGGCGGTTGTACTCTGCGGTCTGAGTTACCCGGTGTCACACGCGGCCGCTCCGAACAGGGCCGACGGCATGGAGTTCGTCCGGCTGCTCAGGTGTGCCATCGGTGGTCGGCCAGCGGGTGTGGTGCTCTGGGTGACCCGCGCAAGGGTGATAGAGCGTCAACGCCTTGGTGGACTGTCGTCCATCATGATCGCGGCAAAGGGCAGCCCAGAGGAGGTCGCGAATACCGCTGTAGAAGCGATCTGGAAGTTACTTCCCGACCCTGTTCAGACCCCGATGGTCGAATCGCGATAATCGCGCGGGCCCGCGCGGTCGGTCGAGCCGTGGCTCGACCGACCGCGGTCGTCGCGGGACCCGGCTACCTGGGGGAGCCGGCGGCGGTGCCCACCACTCCCGCCTCCTCGCCGGTATCCACCACGGCCTGTGAGAACTGTGCGTGGTAGAGCCGGTGGTACGCGCCTTCCGTGGCGAGGAGTTCGGCGTGCGTACCCTGCTCGACGATGCGACCGCTCTCCATCACCAGGATGAGATCGGCGTCGCGGATGGTGGACAGCCGGTGCGCGATGACGAAGCTGGTCCGGTCCGACCGGAGCGCGGCCATGGCCCGCTGCACCAGCACCTCGGTACGGGTGTCCACCGAACTTGTCGCCTCGTCCAGGATCAGCAGCGACGGGCGGGACAGGAAGGCGCGCGCGATCGTGATGAGCTGCTTCTCGCCCGCGCTGATGTTGCTGCCCTCTTCGTCGATGACCGTGTCGTACCCGTCCGGCAGGCTGTGCACGAAACGGTCGACGAAGGTCGCCTTCGCCGCGGCGACGATCTCCTCGTCACTGGCACCGGGGTTGCCGTAGGCGATGTTGTCCCGGATCGTCCCACCGAACAGCCAGGTGTCCTGGAGGACCATGCCGATCTCGCCGCGCAGTTCGTCGCGGCGCATCGTGCTGATGTCGACGCCGTCGAGCGTGATGCGGCCGGAGTCCAGCTCGTAGAACCGCATGATGAGGTTGACCAGCGTGGTCTTTCCGGCACCGGTCGGTCCGACGATCGCGACGGTGTGACCGGGCTCGGCCACCAGCGACAGGTCCTCGATCAGCGGCTTGTCGGGGGAGTACCGGAACGACACCCGTTCGAACTCCACCCGCCCGTGGGGATCGCTGACCCGTACCGGCTCGACCGGGTCGGGGGTCTGCTCCTCCGCGTCGAGCAGGTCGAAGACCCGCTCCGCCGACGCGACCCCGGACTGCAGCAGGTTGGCCATGGACGCGACCTGGGTCAGCGGCTGGGTGAACTGCCGGGAGTACTGGATGAACGCCTGGACGTCGCCCAGGCTCATCGTCCCCGAGGCGACCCGCAGTCCGCCGACGACCGCCACCGCCACGTAGCTCAGGTTCCCGATGAACATCATCGACGGCATGATGATGCCCGAGACGAACTGGGCTCCGAAGCTCGCCTTGAACAGCTCGTCGTTCTTCGCGTTGAAGGCCGCCTCGACCTCGCGCTGCCGTCCGAACACCTTGACCAGTTCGTGCCCGGTGAACGCCTCCTCGATCTGGGCGTTCAACGCCCCGGTGTGCGTCCACTGCGCGATGAACTGCTTCTGCGAGCGCTTCGCGACCTGCTTGGTCACCACCATCGACAGCGGCACCGCCACCAGTGCGATCACGGCCAGCAGCGGCGAGACCACGAACATCATGACGAGTACGCCGATGACGGTCAGCAACGACGTGAGCAGTTGGCTGAGCGTCTGGGTGAGGCTCTGGGAGATGTTGTCGATGTCGTTGGTGACCCGGCTGAGCAGCTCACCACGCGGCTGGTTGTCGAAGTACGGCAACGGCAGCCGGTTGAGCTTGTCCTCGACCTCGGCGCGCAGGTCGAGGATGGTGTGCTGTACGACGCCGTTGAGCAGGTAGCCCTGCAGCCACATCAGGAGGCTGGCCGCCACGTACAGGCAGACCGCCAGCGCCAGGATCCGGCCGAGCGCGGTGAAGTCGATGCCCACCCCGGGTACGACGTGCATGTGCGCCAGCATGTCGGCGTACCGGTTGTTGCCCGCGGCGCGTTCGTGCGCGATCACCTGCGCCAGATCGACCCCGGCCGGGAGCCGCTTGCCGACGACCCCGGAGAAGATCACGTCCGTGGCGTGCCCGAGAATCTTCGGGCCGATCACGGACAGGGCCACGCTCGCCACGGCCAGTCCGATGACCGAGACCAGCCGCCAGCGCTGTGGCCGCAGCCGCCCGATCAGCCGGCGGGCGGAGGGACCGAAGTTCATCGACTTCTCGGCGGGCATTCCCGCGCCCATCCACGGCGGCCCACCGCCGCCCCGGCGCGCACCGGCGCCGGGCAACCGGCCCGGTACGGAGCCTGCCGGCCGCTGGCCTCCCACCTGCTGACTCACCGCTTCCCCCCGTGTGCTCATGCCGCGACCTCCGCGGTCAGCTGCGACTCGACAATCTCCGCGTAGGTCGGGCAACTGTCGAGCAGGTCGGCGTGCCGGCCGATGCCGACGATCTCGCCGTCGTCCAGCACGATGATCTGGTCGGCGTCGATGATGGTGGACACCCGCTGCGCCACGATGACGACCGCGGCGTTCGCGGTCACCGGGCGCAACGCCGCGCGCAGCCGGGCGTCGGTGGCCAGGTCGAGCGCGGAGAACGAGTCGTCGAACAGGTAGATCTCCGGTTGGCGCACCAGCGCCCGTGCGATCGCGAGACGCTGCCGTTGGCCGCCGGAGACGTTGGTTCCGCCCTGCGCGATGGGCGCCTCGAGGCCACCCGGCATGTTGTCGACGAACTCACGCGCCTGGGCGATCTCCAGGCAGGTCCACAGTTCCTCGTCGGTGGCGTCCGGCCTGCCGTAGCGCAGGTTGCTGGCGACGGTGCCGGAGAACAGGTACGGCCGCTGCGGTACCAGGCCGATCCGGCTCCACAACAGGTCCGGGTCGAGCTCACGCACGTCGACCCCGTCGACGAGGACCGCGCCTGCGGTCGCGTCGAACAGCCGGGGAACCAGGGACAGCAGGGTCGTCTTGCCCGCGCCGGTACTGCCGATGATCGCGGTCGTCGTGCCGGCCCCGGCGCGGAACGAGATGTCGCGCAGCACCGGAGCCTCCGCACCCGGGTACTGGAACCGCACGCCGCGCAGTTCCAGCTCGCCCCGCGCGGGCACCTCGGTGACCGGCCGGGACGGCGGGGTCACCGACGACTCGGTGTCGAGCACCTCGACGATGCGCTCGGCGCACACGGCGGCGCGCGGGACCATCATCAGCATGAAGGTCGCCATCATCACCGACATCAGGATCTGCATCAGGTAGCTGAGGAAGGCGGTCAGGGCTCCGATCTGGATCTCGCCCGAATCGACCCGGGACGCGCCGAACCACAGGACGGCGACGCTGGACGCGTTGAGGACCAGCATCACGGTCGGGAAGATCAGTACCATCAGCCGGCCGGCCCGCAGCGCCGTCGCGGTCAGGTCCGCGTTGGCCGTTGCGAAGCGCTCGGTCTCGTACGGTTCGCGGACGAATGCCCGGACGACGCGGATGCCGGTGATCTGCTCGCGCAGTACCCGGTTGACGGCGTCGATGCGGGTCTGCATCAACCGGAACTGCGGGACCATCCGGCGGATGATCAGACCGATGGCCAGGATGAGCACCGGCACGCTCACCAGCATCAGCCAGGAGAGGCCGACGTCCTCCCGCAGGGCCATGATGACACCGCCGACGCACATGATGGGTGCCGCGACGAGCATGGTGCAGCTCAGCACCACGAGCATCTGTACCTGTTGGACGTCGTTGGTGTTGCGGGTGATCAGCGAGGGCGCGCCGAACTGGGCGACCTCGCGGGCGGAGAACGTGCCGACGCGACGGAAGATCGCCGCGCGTAGATCACGGCCGAACCCCATGGCGGTACGCGATCCGAAGTAGACGGCAGCGATCGAGCAGGCGATCTGGAGCGCGGAGACGAGGAGCATCCAGCCGCCGGTCGCGAGGATGTAGCCGGTGTCACCTCTCGCGATGCCCTTGTCGATGATGTCGGCGTTCAGGCTGGGCAGGTAGAGCGAGGCCATGGTGCCGACGAGTTGCAGCAGCACCACCGCCATGAGTGGTCGGGCGTAGGGGCGCAGATAGGTGCGCAGTAGTCGAGCCAGCATGGGCGACTCCCCCGAGTATTGAGGCGCGGTGGACGGGTTACGGGTGGTCCGGATGGCGGCGAACACCATCCAGCAGGACCGAGACGATCTGCCCAGCGGTGAGCGGGTTGCCTTCGGTGTTCATCGGGTGCACGCCGGAGAACGTCAGCATGCGCAGCAGTCGCGCCGCCTCCGCCACCGGGTATCGCAGGTTCTCGCGGTCGGGCTCCAGCAGGCGGACGAACGCTTCCTGGATCCGGTTGTTGGTGTCGCGGGCGGCTGCCCGGTCCACCGGGATGTTCCGCTCCGCGCGTTGCAGCCTCAGGACCATAAGCAGATTGATGACCCTGGTCATCCGGTTTTGCAGCAGGTGGGTGGCGAGGGTCAGTCGCTCCTGCAGCGGCAGCGTCAGATCGATGTGGTGCAGGACGTCCAGCAGCGGCTCCGGGTCCAGCGCCGCCTCGACCGCCGCCCGGACCAGGCTCTCCTTGTCCGGGAAGACGCGGAAGATGGTCCCCTCGGCGACCCCGGCGGCCTCCGCGATCTGCCGCGTGGTGACCTTCGTCCCGTGCTCGGTCACCAGCGGCAGCGTGGCGGCCACCAGTGCCGCGCGGCGTTCCTCTGGTGGCAGTGGCCGGGCCCGGCCGGTGCCTTGTTGCCGTGGCTGCTGATCGTCCGCCGTGGAGGGCCGGCTGCCGGCAGACGGGTAGGTCACGGCAGGACAGTAACTGAGTGAGTGGCTCACTCACAAGTGTCGCCCTCGCCGGCCCGACACGCGGTGGGTATGCTCCTGCTGGAAACTCATATTCATCGATGTAGTGGGTTCCGTGTCGACGCGGAGCCTCCGGCGACCGGCCGTGCCCGGTCCGCCGTCGAGGCCATGAGGAACAGACAGGCGGGTGAGCGGTCAAGACTCGTAGGCGGTTCGGTGTTAGCGCTAACAGGAACATCGTCACGTTACAGAGAACGGGAGGACATCCATGTACGGCGACTCTCCTCGGCGGCGGCGGACGCTGATCGCCGCCGCCGCCACCGGTTCGCTCATGATGGCTGGTATCGGCGTAGTCGGAACTCAATTCGCGGCTGCGGCCGTGGCCGGATGTCAGGTCACCTACACCGTCTCCGCGCAGTGGGCCGGAGGTTTCGGTGCGAATGTTAGCGTTAATAACCTAGGTGACCCGGTGAACGGCTGGCGGCTGACGTGGTCCTTCCCGGCCGGGCAGACCGTCACCCAGCTGTGGAACGGCTCCTACACCCAGTCGGGTACGCAGGTGACCGTCACGAACGCCGCCTACAACGGCAGCATCCCCTCCGGCGGCAGCGTCAGCTTCGGGTTCAACGGGACGTGGAACGGGTCCAACCCGGTACCCACGGGCTTCGCTCTCAACGGCGTCGCCTGTACCGGAGGCGTCACCTCACCGCCGCCCACCACGGCCTCGCCCACGCCCACCCCCTCGACGCCGGCGTCGCGCCTGCCGTGCGACATCTACGCGGCGGGCGGCACGCCGTGCGTGGCGGCGCACGGCACCACCCGGGCGCTGTACGCCTCGTACAACGGCCCGCTGTACCAGGTCAGGCGCTCGTCGGACAACACCACCCGGGACATCGGCCCCCTGAGCCCGGGTGGGGTCGCCAACGCGGCCGCGCAGGATTCGTTCTGCTCCGGCACGACCTGCCTCATCACCGTCATTTACGACCAGTCCGGTCGGGGTAACCACCTCACCCAGGCGCCTCCCGGCGGGTTCGCCGGCCCGGCTCCGGGCGGATACGACAACCTTGCCAATGCGACCGCCGCGCCGACGACGGTCGGCGGTCACAAGGCCTATGGCGTCTTCGTGGCTCCCGGCACCGGGTACCGCAACAACAACACCAACGGCATCGCGACCGGCGACCAGCCGGAGGGGATGTACGCGATCTTCGACGGTACGCACTACAACGGCGGCTGCTGCTTCGACTACGGCAACGCCGAGCGCAACAGCCGGGACAACGGCAACGGCACCATGGAAGCCATCTACTTCGGCAACATCAAGGTCTGGGGCTACGGCACGGGCAACGGCCCCTGGGTCATGGCCGACCTCGAGAACGGGCTGTTCTCCGGAGTGAACGCCGGCTACAACGCCAACGACCCGACCGTCAACTACCGGTACCTGACCGCCATCGTCAAGGGCGAGCCGAACCACTGGGCCATCCGGGCCGGCAACGCACAGTCCGGCAGCCTGTCGACCTTCTACGACGGCAAGCGGCCCAATGTCGCGGGCTACAACCCGATGAAGAAGGAAGGGGCCATCATCCTCGGCATCGGCGGTGACAACAGCAACGGTTCCGCCGGTACCTTCTACGAAGGCGTGATGACGTCCGGCTATCCGTCGGACGCCACCGAGAACGCGGTCCAGGCCACCATCGTCGCCGCCGGCTACCGGTAGAACGGCCACGGTGGACCGGGAATGCCGATGACCGCGCCGCCCCCGGCCCGTACCGGGGGCGGTGAGGTCATCGGCCGGGCGGCGGCGCACTACCCGTACGGCCTCTGGTGATCAACCTGAGCAGAGACGGTTCGGCCGGGCTCGTCAATCGTGTCGGTGGCGGTACCGGGTAGCGCGTCGAGGGTGGTGAGGTGGGCGCGTACCTCGTCGGCGTCGGGGGAGCCGAGGTCCGTGCGGAGGGCCGGGGCGTGTTCGTAGTGGTGCCGGGCGCGGGCGAGGTCACCGAGGACGCATCCGATCCTTCCCCGGGAACCCCACCCCGACGGGCGGCGGCATCGGCATCGACTCTGACTGATGCCGCGCCCAGGGTTCCACCGGCGACGTTGCCGGTCAACTGCCGGCCACCGACCTGGCAATCACGAGAGTGTCCGGCGATCGTGGGAGATGTCCGACGAGCGGGGCCGTCACCGGGTACCGCTCGTCGCCCAGAAGGGCGCGCGCCGGGGTGGTGGACTGACACAACGGGGGGCCCACCACCCCGGCGGGCGCACGGTCAGAGATCACCCTCGACGCGCTCACCAGATCGACGCTTCAGCTCGGATGTCCGCCGGCGCGGCACCGCAGGTCCTCCCGAACGGATCACGCTCTCGCGGTACGGGGCGGTGCGGTGCGGTGCGTGGTGGCGGGAGGAGCGGCCGCGCCCGCGTTGCCCTGGAGGCCGGATATAGGGTCACAGGTGACCAACAGTGTCGCTCTGACCGTGCCTGGTCCCGGTCTCGACGCTGAATGTGCGTTCCGCTGTCAACCTTCGCTACGATGCCGACTCATGTCGATACCGTTATGTGTTGAACCCGGCAAGGGATGAGCCGTTCATGATCATCGCCTTGTTGCTCGATCTCGCCAACGTCGTCGGCGGTTTCCTGCTCGCTGTCGCCCTTCTTCGGCGCCTGCCGCGCGTCGGGGACGATCTCAACAATCTTGCCGCCCGGGTCGCGCCGTTCGGCTGGATAGTCGGGCTCGTTGCGCTGGTGGCGGGCGGGTACTACCTCATTGTCCACCTGATCTCCGGTCCCCGGCTGTTCCCCTTCGAGGTGGTCGGGATCGGTGTCGGCACCGCCCTGCTGTGGGATCGCCTGACCGGGCGACAGGCGCCGCGGGAGGATCGACAGGGCACCGCCACGGGGCCCGGCCTGCTGCTTGCCGTCTTCGGTTTCATCGCGATCATCGTCGGTGTTCAGGGCCTGTTCACCCCCGACGGCTGACCCGTGGGGCGCCGAGAGCCCTGGCCCGGTGGTGACCTGAGCTGCTGTATTGATCGGGTCTCTCCGTAGGCGGGTGGGCGTGTGGTGTTCACGCCGGCTCGGTGGGGTGTGGTCCGCGTCCGGCCAGCGCGACGGCGCGGCCGGCCAGACCGATCGCGAACATGGGCAGGCCGGCGATCACGGATTGCCAGGGCAGGGTGGCGACCAGGGTGAGGCAGCCGGCGGCGCCGAGCAGGTTGAGCCCGCGGGGCCAGCGGCGATCCCGCGCGGGCTGGGTGAACGCGGAGGCGTTCGCGATCGCGTAGTAGATGAGCACGCCGAAGGAGGAGAAGCCGATCGCGGCGCGCAGGTCCACCATGGTCACCAGGGCGCTGACCATGACGGCGAGAGCGACGTCGGCGTGGTGCGGGATGCGGTAGCGGGGGTGGACGGCGGCCAGCCAGCCGGGCAGGTCGCGGTGGCGGGCCATGGCGAGGCCGGTGCGGCCGACGCCGGCGATCAGGGCCAGCAGCGCACCGAGCGAGGCCAGCGCGCCGCCGACGCGGACGGCCGGTGCCGCGACCGGGGCGCCGGCGGCGTGCACGGCGGTGGTGAGCGGGGCGGTCGCGGTGGCCAGTCGGTCGGGTCCGGCGGCCAGCAGCGCCGCCACGCCCACCACCAGGTACACCACGACGGCGATGAGCAGCGCGAGCGGGATGGCGCGGGGGATGGTGCGGCGCGGGTCGCGGACCTCCTCGCCCATGGTGGCGATGCGGGCATACCCGGCGAAGGCGAAGAACAGCAGCCCGGCGGCCTGGAGGATGCCGTAGCCGCCGCCCGCGCCCACCGCGGCCCAGCCGCCCAGGTTGGCCGGGTCGGCGTGCCCGCCGGCGGCGATGCCGGCCACCACGACGGCCAGGGCCGCCAGGCTGGCGACGACCAGCACACGGGTGAGCGCGGCGGTTCTGGTCACGCCCCGGTAGTTGAGTGCGGCCAGCCCGGCCACCCCGGCCACGGCCACGACGCGCTGCGCCCACCAGGGGCCGGGCACCGCGTACGAGGCGAAGGTCAGCGCCATCGCCGCACACGAGGCGGTCTTGCCGACCACGAACCCCCACCCGGCGACGAACCCCCACCAGTGCCCGAGTCGCTCCCGGCCGTAGATGTAGGTCCCGCCCGAGGTCGGGTACGCCGCCGCCAGCTGCGCGGAGGCCACCGCGTTGCAGTAGGCGATCACCGCCGCGATCACCAACCCGACCAGCAGACCGGTGCCGGCCGCGCGGGCGGCCGGGCCGAACGCCGAGAACACTCCGGCCCCGATCATCGACCCCAGACCGATCACCACCGCGTCCGCGGTGCCCAGCCGGCGCGCGAGCTGGTCGTCGGCGGTGCCGGGGGCCTGGGGCGATCCGGGAACGCCCCGGGGCCGGAGCGGGGATGCCATCCTCCACCTCTCCACGAAGGAAGCCCATCACATCCACGAAGGAAGCCCATCACATCGGTTTGATGTGTCCTCCGGCATGGCGTCGTCGAGTCCAGCCGCACCGGCGTTCGTGCGCCTGGCCGCCACCCGCTGCGCCGGCGGCAGCCACGTCCAGGTCGGCCCCGCGCGGGGCCGACCTGGACGTTGTCGGGATCAGACGAGGTCGAACCGGTCGAGGTTCATGACCTTGACCCACGCCGCCACGAAGTCGTGCACGAACTTCTCCCGTGCGTCGTCGCTCGCGTAGACCTCCGCGAGCGCCCGCAGTTCGGAGTTCGAGCCGAATACGAGGTCGGCGCGGCTGCCGGTCCACCTGAGCTCGCCGGTGGCGAAGTCACGACCCTCGAAGGTGTTCGCGTCCTCGGAGGTCGCCTTCCACGTCGTACCCAGGTCGAGCAGGTTGACGAAGAAGTCGTTGGTCAGCGAACCGGGGGTGGTGGTGAGCACGCCCAGCGGCAACCCCTTGTAGTTCGCACCCAGCACGCGCAGGCCCCCGACGAGGACCGTCATCTCGGGCGCGGTCAGGGTCAGCAGGTTCGCCTTGTCGAGCAGCAGGAACTCGGCCGGCAGGCGGTGGCCCTTGCCGAGGTAGTTGCGGAAGCCGTCCACGGTCGGCTCCATCGCGGCGAACGACTCCACGTCGGTCTGCTCCTGCGACGCGTCCGTACGGCCCGGCGTGAAGGGCACCTCGACGTCGAAGCCGGCAACCTTGGCGGCCTGCTCGACGGCGGCACCACCGGCGAGCACGATCAGGTCGGCGAGCGAGATCTTCTTCCCGCCGGTCTGGGACGCGTTGAACGCCTCCTGGATCCCCTCCAGGGTGCGCAGCACCCGGGCCAGCTGGTCGGGGTCGTTGATCTCCCAGCCGTTCTGCGGCTCGAGACGGATGCGCGCACCATTGGCGCCGCCGCGCTTGTCGCCGCCACGGAACGTCGACGCCGCCGACCACGCCGTGTAGACCAGCTCGGACACCGTCAGGCCCGAGGCGAGGACCTGCGCCTTGAGAGCGGCGATGTCGCCGGCGTCGACCAGCTCGTGGTCGACCGCCGGGACCGGGTCCTGCCAGATCAGTACCTCGGACGGGACCTCCGGGCCGAGGTAGCGCTGGATCGGGCCCATGTCGCGGTGGGTCAGCTTGAACCACGCCCGGGCGAAGGCGTCCGCGAACTCGTCCGGGTTCGCCAGGAAGCGCCGCGAGATCTGCTCGTAGATCGGGTCGACCCGGAGCGCGAGGTCCGACGTGAGCATCCGCGGCTCGCGGTGCTTCGCCGGATCGTGCGCCTCAGGCACCATGTCGGCGCCCGCGCCGTTTTTGGGACGCCACTGGTTCGCGCCAGCCGGCGACTTCATCAGTTCCCACTCGTAGGCGAAGAGGATGTGGAAGAACTCGTTGTCCCACCGGGTCGGGTGGTAGGTCCAGGTGACCTCCAGACCGCTGGTGATCGCGTCCGCGCCCTTGCCGGTACCGAAGCTGCTCTTCCAGCCCAGGCCCTGCTGCTCGATCGGGGCGCCCTCGGGCTCGGGGCCGACGTGGTCCGCGGGGCCCGCACCGTGGGTCTTGCCGAAGGTGTGACCGCCGGCGATCAGCGCGACCGTCTCCTCGTCGTTCATCCCCATGCGGTAGAACGTCTCGCGGATGTCCCGGGCCGAGGCGAGCGGGTCCGGGTTGCCGTTCGGGCCCTCCGGGTTGACGTAGATGAGGCCCATCTGGACCGCGGCGAGCGGGTTCTCCAGCTCCCGGTCGCCGGTGTAGCGCTCGTCACCGAGCCAGGTGGTCTCGGGGCCCCAGTAGACGTCCTCGTCGGGCTCCCAGACGTCCGGACGGCCACCGGCGTACCCGAAGGTCTTGAAGCCCATCGACTCCAGGGCGACGTTACCGGCGAGGATCATGAGATCGGCCCACGAGATGCTCTGGCCGTACTTCTTCTTCACCGGCCACAGCAGGCGGCGAGCCTTGTCCAGGTTGCCGTTGTCCGGCCAGCTGTTGAGCGGCGCGAAGCGCTGCATGCCGGCGCCGGCGCCGCCGCGACCGTCGCTGATGCGGTAGGTCCCCGCGCTGTGCCACGCCATCCGGATCATGAACGGGCCGTAGTGGCCGAAGTCGGCCGGCCACCAGTCCTGCGAGGTGGTCAGGACCTCCGCGATGTCCTGCTTGACGGCCGCGAGGTCGAGGCTGGAGAACGCCTCGGCGTAGGTGAACTCCGCACCGAGGGGGTTCCGCTCGGCGGGGTTCTTGGCGAGGATCTTCAGGTTGAGACTGTTCGGCCACCAGCCGCGGTTGCCGCCGCCCTGGGTCGGGTGCGGAGCGCGTCCGTGTGCGACCGGGCAGCGGGACTCGCTCCCCGCGTCCGCGTCGTGGACGACGGCATCGTGGTGCTCGGACATCGGGTTCTCGGACATGGATTCCTTCCGTGACGTGAGCAAATCTCAGGGATCAGGAACTGCCTGGGGTGGAACAGTCGGGGCACAGGCCCCAGTAGACGACCTCGGCCTCGTCGACCGAGAAGCCGCTGTCATCGGACGCGGTCAGGCAGGGCGCCTGGCCGACGGCGCAGTCGACGTCGGCGATGAGACCGCATGACCGGCACACGACATGGTGATGGTTGTCCCCGACCCGCGACTCGTAGCGAGCCACGGAGCCGGCGGGCTGAATGCGCCGCACCAGACCCGCGGCCGTCAGCGCGTGCAGGGAGTCGTACACGGCCTGGTGGGACACGTCGGGCAGATCCCTGCGCACGGCACCGATGATCGAGTCCGTGTCGGCGTGCGGATGTGTGTGCACCGCGTTCAGCACCGCCACCCGGGGACGGGTCACGCGCAACGCGGCCCCGCGCAGCATCTGCTGGATGTCCAGGGTCGTGGCCACGGCCGGAAGTCTGGCCAGTTTTCTGGAATTAGTCAAGTTTATGGGCCGGGTGTCGCCAGGGTGCGCACCAGGTCATGCTCCGTGCACCTGTACGCAGGTCGTGCGCGGTGCTCCGGTGCGCAGATCGTGCGCGGCGCTCCGGTACGCGGGTCGTGCGCCGCCGCGAGCGCTCGGGCCTGAGGGGTGCAACCGCCCGGCCGGCCTTTGGTGACGGTCATGGTCTGCCCGGCGCGACGGCTGGAATCTAGACTCGTCTCCGTCTGTGACGCGTTGGTTACGGGGAGGTAGCGGGTGCGAAGGCCGAATTGGGCGCCGCCGGGGGTCGACATCGACCGTCCGGCGTCGTCGCGGATCTACGACTACATGCTCGGCGGGTCGCACAACTTCGCCGTCGACCGGCAGGTGGCCGAGCGTGCCATCGCCGCCATGCCGCAGCTTCCGAGGGTGCTGCGGGAGAACCGGGCGTTCCTGTGTCGGGCGGTGCGCTTCCTGGCCGGCGAGGCGGGTGTGCGCCAGTTCCTCGACCTGGGCTCGGGAATCCCCACCGTCGGCAACGTGCACGAGATCGTCGCCGAGATCGACCCGGCGGCGCGGGTGGTCTACGTCGACATCGACCCGGTTGCGGTGATCCACTCGTCGGCCATCCTCGCCGGTAACCCCCACGCGATCGCCATCCAGGCCGACCTGCGGCGCCCGCTCGCTGTCCTGGGCGACCCGGCGGTACGGGAGCTGCTCGACCTCGACCAGCCGGTGGCGGCCCTGCTGGTGGCCACGTTGCACTTCCTCCCCGACGAGCAGGATCCCGCCGGTGTGCTCACCCAGTTGCGCCAGGCGCTCGCCCCGGGCAGCTACGTGGCGGTCTCCCACGCGAGCGAGGACGGCCGGCCGCCTGCCGGCCAGCGCGACGCCCAGGCCGTGTACGCCCGCGCGGACAACGCCGTGATCATGCGCAGTCGCCAGGAGATCGAAGCGTTGCTCGACGGTTGGGAGCCCGTTCCGCCGGGCATCGCCCGGTGCCCACTGTGGCGCCCGGACCTCGGCGACGGCCCACCGGCCGATGCCACCCGGTTCCCCGGTTACGGCGTCGTCGCCCGTGTGGATCAGAGGATGTCGATCCGGTGAGACCGGGCAGCTCGCCCTGGATGCGCTGGGCAGCCCCGGCCGGGGTTGTCCCGGGCCAGCTGCTCGACCAGGACGAGGAGCGAGCCGGCCGGCGATGGCCGGTCAGGACGGGCGGTGCGTGCAACCACACCACCACCACCACCACCACCACGGCGGCCCCGGCCAGCCGGTTCCAGATATCCACCGTGCTCAGGTTGGGGAAGGTTCTCGGCTGGAGCGAACCGGAGGACGCGGGCCGCCCGGGATGGGTGCTGTTCGTCGCCGCCCGCCATGGCAGCGATCAGCTCATCGTCATTGTCCTAGGACGCTTTCCGGGTGGTCGGGTAGGCCACGGTGCGCCGACGAAGCCTCGATGACGATCGAGAAAGGAGAGGGGCTCGCCGCACCCCTGTCATGCCTGGCCGGTGGACCTGGCGCGTTGAACTGACCCGACCGATGTGTCAGCCGAGGGCGCGGTCGAGGTTGAACGCGGCACTGATGAGCGCCAGGTGGGTGAAGGCCTGCGGGAAGTTTCCCTGCTGCTCGCCGGTGCGGCCGATCTGCTCGGCGTACAGGCCCAGATGGTTGGCGTAGGTGAGCATCTTCTCGAAGGCCAGCCGCGCCTCGTCGAGGCGCCCGGCGCGAGCGAGCGCCTCGACGTACCAGAACGAGCAGATCGAGAAGGTGCCCTCCTCGCCGCGCAGCCCGTCCGGGCTGGCGGCGGGGTCGTAGCGGTAGACCAGGGAGTCCGACACCAGGTCCGCGGTGAGTGCGTCGAGGGTGGCGAGCCACTTCGGGTCGGTGGGGGAGATGAACTTGGCCAGGGGCATCATCAGGACCGCGGCGTCGAGGACGTCGCCGTCCTCGTGCTGGACGAACGCCTTCCGGACAGGCGACCAGCCGCGTCGCATGATCTGCTGGTAGATCGCGTCGCGGGTCTGCAGCCAGTACGGGAGGTCGGCGGGCAGGCCACGGCGGCGGGCCATCCGGATGGCCCGTTCGATCGCCACCCAGCACATCAGTCGGGAGTACAGGAAGTTCTTGCGCCCGCCGCGGGTCTCCCAGACACCCTCGTCGGGCTGGTTCCAGTGGTCGCAGACCCAGTACACCAGGGCACAGACGGCGTCCCAGTGGTCGCTGGAGATGGGCTGCCCCCACTTGTCGTAGAGGTAGATCGAGTCGATGAGTGCGCCGTAGATGTCGAGTTGGAGCTGGTCGGCGGCGGCGTTTCCGATGTGCACCGGGGTGGAGCCGCGGTAGCCCTCCAGATGGGTCAGCTCGGTCTCGGGCAGATCGGTACGCCCGTCGATGCCGTACATGATCTGCAGCGGGCCGGCAGGTCCGTTGCCGCGCAGGGTGGCGTGTTCGGTCAGAAAGGTCATGAAGGACTCTGCCTCGCTGGTGAAACCCAGCCGAAGCAGCGCGTAGACGCAGAAGGCGGCGTCGCGGATCCACGCGTACCGGTAGTCCCAGTTACGCTCGCCGCCGACCTGCTCGGGCAGGCTGGCCGTCGGCGCGGCCACGATCGCGCCGGTCGGTGCGTAGGTCAGCAGTTTGAGGGTCAGCGCGGAGCGGTGGACCGTCTCGCGCCACCGGCCGCGGTAGCGGGAGGCGGACAGCCATCGCCGCCAGAACGCCACCGTGGCGGCGAGCTCGCGCTCCGCTTCGGCGTGCGGACAGCCGCGCGGCGCGATGTCGTCGCCGATCCGGTCGAGCGCGAACACCGCGGACTCGCCCTCCAGGAGCTTGAAACTCGCCGTCACGTCCGGGCCGTCCCGTTCGATCGGCACCGTGGCGGTCAGCGCGAGCGAGAGAACCTCGGATTCGAACATCGTCGCCCGGTCGGTCAGCCGGACGGTGTGCGGCTGCCTGGCGTAGTCGAACCGGGGAGCCACCCGGGCCCGGAAGGGAATCGAGCCGCGCACGCACAGCACACGCCGGATCAGGCGGTGCCGGCCGGCGGCAGCACGGGGGTCGCCGGTGATCGGCATGAAGTCCTGGACCTCGCCCACCCCGTCGTCGGTGAAGAACCGGGTGATCAGGACGTTGGTGTCGGGGAAGTAGAACTGCTTGGACCGCGCCGGCGCGTCGGCGGTCAGCGCGAACGATCCGCCCCGCTCGGCGTCGAGGATCGAGGCGAACACGCTGGGGGCGTCGAAGCGCGGACAGCAGTACCAGTCGATGGTGCCGTCGGTGCCCACCAGGGCCGCGGTACGCAGGTCGCCGATCAACCCGTGTTCGGCGATCGGCAGGTAGCGGCGACGCTGTGCCATGGCTCCCTCCCCGCTCATTAGCCTGTCCTTCCCCCGTGGTGGGGGCGCTAACGAGCGCCCGACCGCCGCGTCGGCCCTGGATCATGGCCCCTCGGTGGTGGCGGCGACAGCGGAACGCCGAACGGTACGGCGACCGTCAGGGGTTCCTCGCCCTCGAACATGAACGTCACGTGCGCCGTCGAACCCGGACCGAGCGCCTCCGTCAGGTCCCTGACGGCCAGGTAGGTGCCGTGGCCGACGTCCAGTCGCGCGTACCCGTTCGGCGGGATGGTCAGGCCGGCCGGGGAAACGGCCGCCGGGCTGGCGGGCTCGTCGGCCTCGGACGGGTCGGTGGACGGTATGGCGGTGGCGGACGGCCCGCCGGCGCCGATGTCGGGGGCGCCACCCACGAGCACGACGGTGCCCAACGTGGCACCGCTCCTCCCGTTGACCGCGGTGACGCCGCGCAGCACCAGCGGCTTCAGGGCGCTGTTGTTGGTGATGAACAGCGACAGCGGCGCGGACGCCCCTGCCGGGTACCCCTGTGGGTGGTCGAATCTGATCTGGACGTCACGCAGCGCTGCCTGGCCGTGGGGCCTGGAGTTGGCCTCGTTGCCGGCCACCGGCGCGACCATCCTGCTGGTCTGCGCCTTCTGGTCGGCGCTGCAGCCTGACAGCAGGCAGACGGCCACCGTGGGTGCGGCAAGCAACGCGGCGACGCGGGACGTGCGACGCCGTGGCGGCGTACCGGTGGTCACGTGCGTCACGACGGTCCTCCTCGGTGGTAACCCGAATCCCGGCCACCGGCCGGCGCGGCTATCTGTCCGGTCGCGCCGCGTCCAAACCGCCGTTTCCCGGCTTCGGCGCCCTAGCCGGCACCGCCCGGGGCGAGGGTCTCGATGCGGGCCGGTCGCAGTCCGCGCATGACGTCCACGCCGAGCGCGCTGAGGAGGTGGGCGGCGACGGCGCTGACCGCGGTCAGCCGGAGCCGCACGCCTACCTGCGCGCTGATGCGTTGGGCGATCACGAGGGTGTCGACGCCGGTGGAGTCGATGAAGTTCAGCCGGCGAAGGTCCAGGCCGATGGCGCGAATGCCACCGCGGTTGAGGACCGCGGTGATCGCGGTCCGGAGGCGGTGGGCGGTTGCGGAGCCGAGCTTGCCGCCCACGGTCATGATGACCTCGTCGTGCCCGGCCGGTTCCACGCCGATTCGGAGCTGTGCCTGATCTCCAGGAACCAGGTTGTCCATCGTCACCCTTCCTCGTGACAAAAGCCGCATGTCGCGTGAACAGGATGATCACGATTGGTCGGCGGATGGAAGGCGGGAAAAACGATTCACAGCTGGGGATAAGAATGACTTAATGTCATGGTTCGCCCGGGTACGACACTGCCGTCGTCCAGGTCGACCGGTCCGTCGCGCCAGCGGGAGTGAATGCGCCACCCGCGTCGCCAGCGGTTCGTCTCTCACCGCGCCATCGACGTAGGTCATGATGTGAACGTGGCAGAGCAGCAACCGCTCACAGGTGGATTTCCCGAGCCGTTCGCCGGTGTGTTCGCCCACGCCGATCCCGCCTCCCGACCGGCGGTGGCCGGCCGGGGAACGGATGACGACCCGCGGTGGGCACCGGTCCCGGGACATGGACGTCCGCTGGCATGCCGTCGCCGACGACGTGGCGTGCTGCTGGGCAACCGGGACGACCGCCGCTGGCGGCACATCCGGCAACACCGGGAGGGGCGGTAGTGAACTCGCCGGCACACCCTGACATCTCGGCGCCCCGGCACCGGCGGCGCTGGCATCCGCTCACGGTCGCGTTCGGGCTGGCCGGCGCGGCGTGTGTGGTCGCCGGTGCCGCGGGCGTTTCCGGTGCCGGCGCATCCCTCCTCGGTACCTGGCTGGTGGCGGGCGCCGCGGCGGGCTTCGCCACCAGCGGTTCCACCTGAAGCAGGAACTCGGCCTTCGTGCTGAGCTCGCCGGTCTGGCGAGGCACCCCGGTGGTGGCGTTCTGCGTCGGGTTGATGGCTGGCGGTGCGCTCACCGCCGGCGGGTTGATGGTGCTGGGTTCACTGGTGCGGCCGGTGCTGCCGGTCGCGGCGCGCTGGGCGGTCGTCGGCGTGGCGCTCGGCGCGGTCCTGCTCAGGCAGGCGGGGATCGTGTCGTTCCCGCTTCCGGAGAACCGGCGACTGGTGCCGGAGAGCGTGCTGCGGTTCGGGCGTCATCTCGGTCCGCTGCAGTTCGGCCTGGAGATGGGTACCGGTGTGCGGACATACCTGCCGAGCAGCCTGCCGTACCTGGCCGCGGTGCTCGTGTTCGTGTTGGCGTCGGTGCCCGCGGCGCTGTGCGCGGGTGTCGGGTTCGGTGTCGGCAGGGCGCTGATGGTGACGTCGAATCTGCGTTACCGCAGCGACAACGGGTGGGACGCCGAATGGCTGCGACACCGGCGGACGCTGGCCCCGGTCACGGGCGGCGCGTTCGTGGTGTCGCTGCTGGGCCTGCTCGCGGCCACCTGGCGATAGCCGGCCCTCACCCGCGGCTGGTCATCTGGTAGGCCCTGATGACGGTCTGGGTGACGGAGTTGCCGGCGACGTCGCGGGCGGTGATGCGCAGGGACACGAAGCCGCCGCGCGCCGGATGGCGCAGGACCGCCCAGCCGTTGTCGCCGACGTGCCCGGTCGGCACGCGGGCCCAGGTCGTACCGTCGTCGAACGACGCCTCGACCTGGAGGGCGGCCAGCCGTGTCACGGGCGCGCCGGGCTGGTGCTGCGCGGTCAGCGACAGGGTGTACGGCCGGCCGGCCGGTGCGCGGCCGGCATCGTCGACGTCACCGGCCGCGCGTACCACGATGAGGGGGAGCGGCGTGGCCGGGGCGGCGGCGCCCGGTTCGTGGAAGGTCCACGCCACGTCGGCGGTGGTGCCGATGACCGACCAGGGCACGGTGCGCGTCGCGGTCGCCCGCAGCGTGTACGTGCCCGGGGCGTCCGGTATCGGGAACGTGCCGACGCCCGGCGCCGGGCTGGTGGCGACGACGGTGCCCTCGCGCGTCAGGGTGGTGGTCCCGGTCATGCTGAACGGGGGAGAGGTGTACTGGTACGGGTCGCTGGCCGACAGCAGGGTGACCGCGACCTGGAGGTTGTTGCCGGCGCGGAGGACGCCCCAGCCGTCGCGGGGGTCACCGAAGGCCGGTCCGAGGGGCGCACGGTTCCAACTGGTCTGGTATCTGCCGGGGCGGTAGCTGCGGTACGACCAGCTGATCTCGATGTCCGACTCGTCCGCGGGTCCGACCGCGCCGACCTGCTCCCAGGTCACGTCGGGGCTGGCGGTGTAGTACTCGGTGCGCCGGCTGGGCAGGGCCTGGCCGTACTGGTTGAACACGCCGCTGCCGGCCCCCGGTACGGAGAACAGGGCGTAGTCGGCACGGACGCCCGACGCCGGCGCACCCTGGGTGTGGTAGCGGGTGTCGACCGCGGCGAGGTCCCGGTCGTGTACCCGGTGGACGGAGTCGGTCGGGATCCGGCCGCGTTCGAGGAAGGCGAGCTGGTACACGGGTGCCGCCGGGTCGGTGCCGGGCCGGTCGGCGGCGAGGGCGGTCCGGAAGAAGGAGGCGTAGGTGTGGTCGGTGACCTTCGGCCCGGTCGGCACGGCGAACAGTTGGTGCTGCGGGCCGGCGAGCCAACTGGTGGCGGTGGTACGGTCCCCGGCCGGGTTGCCCGACACCACCCCCATTTCGGCGGACTGCCGCCTGGCAGCCGGGTTGTCGACCACCGCGTCGACGGGCCTGCCGGCGGTGGCGTCCAGGGTCACGGTGGTGTCGGCGTCGACGGCGAGGTCCGTTCTGGACAGTAGGGTGACCGTGTACGGCCGGTCGGGGTTGGTCGGGTCGGTGGACAGGTCGAAGGCGTTGAGGTCGTAGCGGGCCCTGGGCAGGCGGGCCGTCCCGGTGCCGTCGGCGGCGAACCGGATGCCGTAGGCGACGCCGGTGCGGGTGTCGACCACCTGGCCGACCCCGACGGAGAAGTGGCCGGTGCGGCTGACGAGCCGGACGTTGAGGGTGTGGCTCTCCGGCTCGACGAAGGCGTCCAGGGCGGTCTGTACGGTGACGCCGGTGGCGGCGGCGGTGAGCCGCCCGCCGTACAGGCCGGCGCCGCCGGCGGCGGGGTCGACGGTCACTCCGACGTCCGCGCTGCCGTGTGCGGGTACGGTGACCTGGCTTGCCTGCGCGGTGAACAGGCCGGCCGGGGCGGGTTTGCCGTCGGGTCCGGTGACCGTGAGGTGCAGCGTCAACGTCACCGCGGCGGTGCCGTCGTTGCGGTAGGTGACGGTGCGGGTGGCCGGCGCCTGGTTGTGCGGCCAGGTGAACGCGCCGTAGGTGAGGCTGCCGCTGGTGGTCGACACGGTCTGGGTGACCGCGCGGGCCACGTCGACGCGGCCGGCGCCCTGGTCGAACACGCCGGCGGTCGGTGTGGCGGTGCCGGTGAGGGTGTGCTTGAGCCGTCCGGCGGTCCAGTCGGGGTGCTGCTGGGCCAGGATCGCCGCGGCGCCGGCGACGTGTGGTGCCGCCATGGAGGTACCCGACATGGTGGTGTAGGCGGCGTCGACGGGGGCGAGGTCGCCGGCCGGGGTGCCGGGTGCCCGGGCGGACACGATGTCGCTGCCCGGGGCGGCGACGTCGGGTTTGATGGCGTAGTCGCCGCGCCTGGGCCCGGTCGGGGAGAACGGGCTGGTCCGGTCCTGCCCGGTGACGCTGCCGACGGCCAGGGCGGCGTCGGCGGCGGCCGGGGCGGTGATCGAGGCGAGCGGGTCGGGGGCGTCGAGGGACCGGTCGTTGCCCGCGGCGGCGACGAAGAGCGTGCCGTACCGGGCGGTGAGGGTGTTGACCGCCTGGGACACCGGGTCGGTGCCGTCGCTTGCGTCACCGCCGAGGCTGAGGTTGACCACGCGCACCTTCGGGGCGATCCACTCCATGGCGGCGATGACGGCCGAGTCCGGGCAGCCGTAGGCGACGCAGACCTTGGCGCTGATCAGCTTCGCGTCCGGCGCCACCCCCCGGTACTTCCCGTCCGACGCGGCCCCGGTGCCGGCGATGATGCCGGCGACGTGGGTGCCGTGCCCGACGTCGTCGCCGGCGTCGGGCCGGGTGCCGGTGAAGTCCCTGGCCTCCACCACCTTGCCGGCCAGGTCGGGATGGTCGGCCTTGACGCCGGTGTCGAGGATTCCGACGGTGACGCCGGCGCCGGTCAGGCCCGTACTCCAGGCCGTGGGCGCGCCGATCTGCGGCGCGCTGACGTCGAGCGTCGGCCGGGCGCGGGCGTCGAGCCACACGCCGGTGATCGCGGGGTCGAGGGTCGGGGCCGCCGCGGTGGCGCGCGGTCCGGGGCTCGTGGTGAGCCAGCGCCAGAACTCGCCGCGGTGTCGCCGATCGGTGGCGATCGCGGCGCCGTTGATGCTGGGCAGGGCCCGGGTCGCACCGGCGGTCGCCGGGGCGGTGGCGGGTGCGGCCGGCACGCCGGCCGTCGGGGCGTACGTGACGATCAGCGGGAGGGTCGGACTGGCGTCGGCGAGGCCCTGTCGACGCAGTTCGGTCACGTCGAACAGGCGGGGGTCCAGCCGGCGGGCCGCCAGCAGCGGTTCAGCGTCGGCCGGGACGATGCTGATGTCGGTGCCGTTGCGGCCGGTGTGGGTGCGGCGGAGGAATCCGATGTGCGCGCGCCCGGGGGCCGGCTCGACGCCGACCACGATCTCCGTGCCGGACCGGCCGGTAAGGCGGACCCGGTCGCCGGTGATGAGCGTGACCGTGTCGACGCGCGTGCCGGGGACCGGGTGGGAGCCGGCTGTCGTCGGCCGGGCGGTGGCCGGGTGCACGCCGCCGAGGAGGGTGGTGACGGCGAGTACGGCCACGGCTGCCGGCACGGTGCGTCGACGGTGCATACCTCTGCCTTTCGTGGGAGGTCAGGAGGAGCGACAGATCGTCAGGTAGGTCTGGCCGTGGTACGGGCCCCAGAACGTGGAGAAGCCGTCGGAGCAGCGGTACACCCGGCCGTCCGGGGTGGTCCACCGCCACGCGTTCTTGGGGGTGGCCGCGCCGCACGCCGTCGAGATGGGTACGTGGTCGACCTGGATGCCGTTCTCGTACCAGGTGCCGTACTTGTGCCAGCCGGCGTCGCAGTAGGTGCTGCCACGCCAGGTGCCGCCGAAGCAGGCGGCGTAGGTGCCGACGTACTGGCCGGTGGTGTCGCCGAGCTCGTCGTACCCGGAGGGGTAGGCGTCGCGGCAGTCGTTGCGGTCCCAGCCCTGCAGCGCGTACAGGCCGGTCTCGGCGCGGGCGCCGCGGGTGGTGAGGATGCCGGCCCAGTCCAGGGCGGTGGCGCCGAGCGTCATGGCGCCGAGCGCCGCCGCCCTGAGCACGGTGCGGCGACGGCCGGTGACGGTGAGGTCTTCGAGCGCGCTGGTGGCGGCGGCGCCGGGTGGGGGCCGGTCGTGGTCGGGAATCTGGTCGAACGTCAGCGACACGGGGATCACCTTCCAGCCTCAAGGATCATGTGACGACGGGGTCGCTCCATTCCCGCAGCACGCCGTCCACCTCGTCGGCCCGGACCGGCAGGCTCATCCTGCGTACCGTGCCGGAGCCGTCGACGAGCATCAGTACCGGTGGGGCGAGGTGCGAGACGGCCCGCCACGAGTCCCGGTCGCTGACGACCGGCATGCCGTCGGCGAGGCCGTCCCACGTCGCCGGTGGCTCGTGGGTCAGCAGGGTGACGGTCAGCGGTCCGGGTGTCGGTGCGGTCGCCTGCCGGGCCAGCCGGTCGACGATCTGCAGACACAGCGGGCAGCCGGAGTCGGCGGCCAGGACGACGCGCTGATCGCCGGTGGCGAACCGGGCGCCGAGGGCCAGGTCGGGTTGGGTGGCGGCGAACCCGTCCGGCGTGCGGGTGACGATGTCCCGCAGCGCCCGTACCTCGCGCAGGACCGCGGCCAGCCCGGCGAAGAGCACAATGATCGCTGCCCAGGTGACGATCGCGAACGCGGTCGTGGGTGACATGTGCGCGTCCGTTCAGCTCGACTGCTGCCAGGAGATGTTGATGTCGTCGAGCCAGCCGAGAGCGTCGTCCGCGGCGAGCCCGGGGGTGCCGGCGAGGTGGACCTCGGCGATCCCGGACGGGCAGCCGAGGATGTAGGAGTGGCCGCCGGTCCTGGCCGAGCCGTCGGCGTCGGGGTGGCGCACCTTCCACACCTCTCCGTGCCTGGTCCGCGCGCCGGCGTGCGGTGGCCGCAGGGCCAGTGCCTGCCGGGGGCCGGGGATCGCCAGCGAGCCGCGTTCCCTGACCGCGACGATGACGTGTTCGGCCATGGTGTCCAACAGGGTCGCCGATCGGGGGCGGATGACCATCCCGCCGACGTGGTCTTCCACCTGCAAGCTGCTGAACAGTGCGAACACCCGGTCGCGGCGGGGTGCCGGTCCGGCGTAGACGGTCATCAGTTCGTGGTAGACGCCCATCAGGGTGGCCAGCGAGGACTGGCCGTCGTGCGCTTCGGCGACGACGACTTCGCGGCCGTGTACCAGCAGCCGTTCGCGCATGCGGGCCGGCGCCACGTACGTGCAGGCGAAGTCGTGGTAGCCGCGCGGGCCGATCTGGAAGCCGGTGCCGAACGACCCGCCGGCGAACCGGACGCCCGCGGCGACGCTGGAGACCGCCGGATCCGCCGGAAGGTCGATGGTCACCAGGCCTCCGCTCGGCGCCACCAGGTTCAGTCGTTGTCCTGCCGTCACCGAGCCTCCCTGCCCGCCCCTCCACAGCAATCGGCACGATAGCGAAAGCAGGGATTCGGGCCAATATTGTTGCGGCGAAACGTGAGTTCTTCACTATTGGCGGAATGGGTGGTGCGTATGAACCGACCCGAAATTACGGTATGGCTCGTGTTCGGAGAAATCATCGTCTCCGGGATCACCCGGCGGTGTCCGATGTGCAGGATCGGTCGGGTATAGGCGATGGGACCGGTGTCGGCGTGGGTGACGTACGCGGTCTGCTCGGTGGCCCTGGGCGGCGCTCTGCTGGTGACCGTCGCGGGCGTCGGCCACGGGCGGGATCCGCGTGTCCTGCGCGTCGCGCTGCACGCGCATGCGGTGCTGCCCGTCCGGGTGCGGGGCGGGGTGGCGCGGGTGCTGCCCGGCATCGAGGTACTGGTCGGCGCGTCGGTGCTCGTCGCCGTGCTCGCGGTGCCGGTGGCGGCACCGGGGCCGCTGGTCGCCGAGTCCGCCCTGTACGCGGGGTTCACCGCCTATCTCGCGGTGGCGCGTCGCCGGCGGCCGGGGACGCCGTGCGGGTGTTTCACCGGCGACGCGCCGGCCGGCCGGGCTGTCGTGGTGCGCGCCGGCGGGCTGGCGGCGGGAGCGGTCGCCGCCGCCGTGCTGAGCGATCACGTGGCGGCCCTGCCGGGGACTGTTCGGCCGCTGTGCCTGGCGGGCGGGTTCGTCACGGCGATGCTGGCCTGGCTGGCGCCGGAGCTGACGCGGCTGTGATCCGCTTCGCGTCGACCGGGGACGCCTCGCCGCGCAGGCCCAGCCGGCCGCGGGTCGCGACGATCAGCATCAGCGCCACCACGGTCGACCCGATGAGCTGGGCGAGCAGCGGGTCCCGGGTGCGGTCGAGGGTGGGGAACACGTGCGGCCACACCAACGAGTAGGTGGTGTTGATACCGGCGTGCAGCACCATGATGATCGGCAGGCTCTCCCCGGTCCGGTTGAACACCCAGGTCATCACCAGGCTCAGCGACACACACCCGGCCACGAACTCCGCGGGCTGCACCCACGACACGTGCGGCCAGCCGCCCCACTCGGTGAGAAACAGCGGCAGGTGCCAGCAGCCCCACAGCGTGCCCAGCACGGCGGTGCCGGGCACCGCGCCGAATCGGCGCTGCAGGCGAGGCAGCGCGAAGTCACGCCAGCCCGGCTCCTCGAGCAGCGCCGTGGTCACGATCTGCACCACCAGCACCGGCAGGTACGCCGCCAGGGCCAGGACGCCGACCATCCGGGCGTGCCCCCACGAGGCGGGCAGGGCGAAGGTGGCCAGCAGAATCGTCGCGGGAACGCCGGCCAGCACCACCAGGTACCAGCGCCAGCCCACCCGCCAGCGCACCAGCCGTCGCGACCAGCGCCGTAGCCCGGGCCGGCCCTCGGCGGCCGCGGTGACCAGCAGCGCGGCCGTCACCGGTCCCAGGCAGACGCCCGGCAGCATGCCGATGATCTGCGTGTTCCCGGACACCGGCGGAATGCGCAGCGGAATCCATCCCAGGCCGCTGGTGGACAGCACGTACGGCGTCCACGCGGCCCAGGTCAAGCCGAAGGCCAGCGAGAAGAAGGCGACCAGCGGGAAGTGGTGTACGAGACCGCGGACGCCACCGGGAACCGCGTTCGGACGGGTGCTCACTTCTCCTCCACAAGGGACGAATGACGATTACCGACCGCTGCTCACCAGCGGTTTTCGCTGGTGGTTCCGCGGTCTTCAGCGCACACACCGGCCGATCCTCGACGGGTCATGCCCGCCCGATCGGCCGAAGCCGGCGTGGCGGGTGTTGTCGATCCAGCCACTCCTCGCGGGCGGTTCGCCCGCACGGTGAGCATGGTGCCAGCGGCCGCCTGACCATGCACCCGAAACGAGATCCTGCGCGGGGCAGGCGGCGGACGGGCAGATCGACCAATTCCACGTATTGCGGTGCGGCGGCGTACGACGGGAAGTAGGGTCGATACCGCCCGGAGCGACGGGGCCGCCGGGTGCACGCCGCACACCCCGTCGCGGCGGCCCGGTGTCGACGTGGGGCAAACCGCTCGCCGGTCCGGCCGGAATATGTCCGCTATAAGGGTTTTTATCGGCTGCGCGGGGCCGGCGGATGTCGTCGCTGTCCCACGATCAGCCGCTCTAAACGTTACTCATGTCATTACTTTCGGCTGCTCATTTCATGGTGTCGAGATGACATCACGTACTGTGTTGGACCCGCGTCGAAACGCCATTCTTTTGTTGTGCATGGCGATTCATACGTATGGATGGTGTCACGGCGCGGCAGGTTCGGATGCCCGGTTCGGCGCCCGGCGCCGCCGGCGGCGGGTGGGTGACGGTGACGTCTCCGACGCGGAAAAGCGAGCGGTGACCTGGGCCGCAACGGCGCTCAACGGCAAGACCGGGTCGCCGGGGCGAACGGTTGTTCGCGGCACTCCTCGTGCGCTGGCGGGTTACCTGCCCCGCCGTGCCGATCGGGCCGATCCGCGGCCGGCGTACCAGCCCATGGCGCGATTCGACGCCTGCTCGACCGCCAGCCCGTAGGTGGTTGCCGGACGTCCGCCGGACACCGAACGTCGACAATGGAGGTCTCTCGTTGGCTGCCAGTGTGACAAAGCCGAGTCTGCTGCCCTCACTCGGGCGCGAGCTCGCCGCGCTCGCCCGTGAACACGGCGTCCCGGGAGCCCAACTCGCCATTCACCAGGACGGCCGGACGGTGACCGCGGAGGTGGGTGAGCTCGCGTCCGGAACCGGGCGGCCGGTAACCACCGACACCGCGTTCGCCATCGGCTCCATCACCAAGACATTCACCGCGACGACCACGATGGTGCTGGCCGACGACGGTGACGTCGACCTGGACGCCTGCGTCGGCGAGTACCTGTCGGGCCTGGCGGACCTGGGCGACCAGGCCACCCTCCGCCACCTGCTGAGCCACACCAGCGGGCTCGCCGACGGACCGGACCCCCGGGAGGTGCCGGACAGCGCCCTCCACCGGTACGTCAAGGAGCACTGTCTCGGCCGCAACCTCGTGTTCCGGCCGGGCGCCGGCTTCTCGTACTCCAACCTCGGCTACGTCCTGGTCGGCCGCATCATCGAAACGGTCACCGGGATGAGCTGGCGGGAGGCGGTCGAGTCGATCGTGCTCCGGCCGCTGGGGATCACACCGGCCTTCGTCGACGGCACCGCGCCCCGGGCACCGGGACGTCCGGTCGCCGTCGGCCACTCCGTCAACGCCCGCATCGGCAGGATCCGGCCGGTTCACCCGTCGCTGACGCCCGCACACGCCGCGACCGGCGCGCTGGCCATGAGCGCCACCGACCTCGTCGCCCTGGCCGGACTCCACCTCGGGGCCGGTGTCCCCGCGCTGCTGCCGGCGGAGTACGCCGCACGGATGCGCTCGGCCGTTCCCGGCGCCGACCCGTTCGGGCTAGCCGACGGATGGGGGCTCGGACTCGCGGTGTACCGGGAGGCCGACACCACCTGGGTGGGGCACGACGGCAACATCAACGGTGTCTCCTCCTATCTGCGCATCGATCCGGCAGGCGGCCGGGTCGTCGCGCTCACCGCCAACGCCAACTCAGGCGCCGCGCTCTGGCAGGAGCTGCGATCCCACCTGGATGACCTCGGGATCCCCCTCGCACGCGCCCGGCGGCACGCGCCGCTGCGGATCTCGACCGCCCCGCCCGCCGGGTGCGCCGGCGCGTACACCAACGGCGACGTCGAGCACCTGGTGGTCGACAAGGAGGACGGCAACGTCTACCTGTCCGTCGACGGCGGCGGCCTCGAGCGGCTGACCTTCTACGACGAGCTGACCTTCACCATTGAGGACCCGACCACCGGCCGGGAGGTGCTCGGCGGGCGGTTCCTGCGCGACCCGGCGACCGGCGAGATCGACGCCCTACAGATGGGCGGCCGCCGCACTCGTCGCCGGGCCACCACGTACGCCGTGCGGGTCGCCTGACCCGCCGACCGCCGGGTTGCGGGTCGCCCGACCCACCGACCGCTACTCGAACCTCGCCCCGTCACCACTACCCGTCAATCGCGCCCGGAAGGTCGACAACCGCCATGGTGGCCCAGGATGTGACCCGTTCTGCCCGCGACAACGCCCACCGGACGTCGAGGTCCACCCCCGCCTGGGACGAGCAGCGGGAACACTGGAGGAAACTGCTCGAGGGCGCGGTCCCGGCCGAGCTGCCCGCCACCGGGGCGGCGCCGACGGGCCCCGGCGCGACGGCGGCCCACGCCTTCGCCGTACCGGCCGGCACGGCGGCACGGCTGGCGGACCTGACCGGCCGGCACGGCATCGCACCGCTCGAACTCGCCGTGGCCGCCGTCCAGACCGTCCTCGGGTACTACGCCGGCACCGACGACGTCACGGTGGCCACCATGGCCGACCAGCCCGACCGACCCGCCAACCCGGTCCTGCTGAGGTCCGACCTTCCCGCCACGGCGACCGTCCTCGACCTGCTGCGGCACGTCCGTGCCACGGTGCGCGCCGCTCTCGCCCACGCGGACGTGCCGTTCCCGCGCCTCGTCGAGGAACTGCGGCTGGACGCCGACCTGGCGCGTGTCACGGTGGTACGCGGAACCGTCGCCGTCCCCACCACCACCCAGCTCACGGTACGCCTGGCCGAGCCGGCCGCCGACCTGTCCGGCGCCGTCGAATACCGGACCGACCGGCTCGACCCGGCGACCGTGGAACGGTTCGCCGGACACGTCGTCCGCGTGCTGGAGGCGATCGCCGACGACCCGTCGGTGCCGATCCGTGACCTCGATCTCCTGTCGGTCGCGGAGCGGTCCCGGGTGCTGCATGCGTGGAACGACACGGGTGACGGGGTGGTGCCGGTGTCGTTGGCGGGGTTGTTCGGGGCGGCGGTGTGCCGGTGGCCGGGGGCGCCGGCGTTGGTGGACGGCGAGGTGACGGTGAGTTTCGCGGAGTTGG
>NZ_JBLYUB010000041.1:0-49883 GCF_049999945.1 Planosporangium spinosum
GCGCACCAGCTCCACCGCGTCGCGCTTGAACTCGTCGGTGTACTTCGACGGACGTCCCAACGGGGACACCCCTTCCTCTGGACTCAAGATCCAGTGTCAGGGTGTCCACACCTCGGGGGGAAGCTCAGTCAGGACCACACCGCCTGGGCCGTCAGGATCCCGCCGTACGCCGCGGCGAGCCCGGCCGCCACGCTGGCGGCGACGTTGAGTACCGCGTACCGCCGGGCGCCGTCCGCCACCAACCGGACGGTTTCGTAGCCGAAGGTGGAGTAGGTGGTCAGCGCGCCGCACAGGCCGGTGCCGAGCAGCGCGGCGACGCCGCCGGGTACGGCGTGCACGCTGGTGCCGCCGATGAGCAGGCCGAGGATGAAGGAGCCGGAGACGTTGACCGTGAACGTGCCCCACGGGAACACCGAGTCGTGCCGGGACTGAACGGCACGGTCGACCAGGTAACGCAGCGGCGCGCCGACGGCGGCACCCAGCGCGACGAGTAGGGCGGTCACCGGGCGTCCTCGGCCGAGCGGCCGACGTACCGGATCACGTCGACCGGCTCGACGATCACCAGCCCCTCGGCGACCAGTTCGTCCAGCTGCGGCAGGAACGCCCGTATCCGGTCCTCGGCGTCAACGATGACGATCGTGACCGGCAGGTCCTCCGACAGCGACAGCAGCCGGGTGGTGTGGATGTGCGAGGACGCGCCATACCCCTCGATGCCGCGCAGCACGGTGGCGCCGGCCAGGCCGGAGCGGTGGGCCCGGTGGACGATCTCGTGGTAGAGCGGCTTGTGGTGCCAGCAGTCGTCTTCGCCGACGAAGATGGTCAGCCGGACGGCGGGGCCTTCGAGCTTCATGACCGCTCCTCACGCGTCATGCGCGTCCCTGACGCCGGGGGCGGATACCGCGGCCGGGCGGTCGCGGGTGGCCAGCCGGGTGAGCGCGATCCCGGCGTACACCGCGGCGAGTGCGGCGGCGAGGGTGCCGGCCAGGTAGGCCAGCGCGGTCCGGGCCGCGCCGGCCGCCACGAGCTGCTGGATGTCGACGGTGTACGTGGAGAACGTGGTGTACCCGCCGAGCACGCCCACGCCGAGGAACGGCCGCAGCAGCCGGTGCGCCGCCCACACCTCGGTGATCAGCACCATCAGTACGCCGATGAGCGCGCAGCCGGTGACGTTGGTGATCAGCGTGGCCCACGG
Source organism: Planosporangium spinosum (assembly GCF_049999945.1). Classification (NCBI taxonomy): domain Bacteria; kingdom Bacillati; phylum Actinomycetota; class Actinomycetes; order Micromonosporales; family Micromonosporaceae; genus Planosporangium; species Planosporangium spinosum. The sequence goes on from NZ_JBLYUB010000041.1 coordinate 1,193, forward strand.
GAACCCGCCGGGCGGGTGCGGCCAGGCGGTGGCCAGCCCGTACCGGGCCAGCGCGCCGAGTGCTCCGCCGGCCGAGACGGCGCCGAGGATGGTCCACGGGACGCGGGTCGGGTTCCGGCGTCGTACCGTGATCCGCACGCCGGCGTCCGGGTTCGTGGGCGCTCGGGTCTCCTGCCGCACGATCACCCCCACCGCCGCGACCGGCCGCGGTCTCCGGCCTGGTCGCCGACCATGTTAACCGCCCGGCCTACGATTGGCGGTGCGCCGCTACCGACCAGGCACGAGCCGCTTCGTACCAGGTCTGAGTTACCACGCACGAGCCGTTCCGACCCAGCCACGAGGAGCGCCGCGATGGACAACCGTGAGGACCGGCGCGGCGACACCGGGACGCCGCGGGGCATCGATGATACCGTGCCGCACCCCGAGGAGATCGTGCAGCAGACGTCTCCGGCGGGTGACCCGCGGCCGTGGATCGGCAGGAACGACGAGGTGCCGGGCTCCGGCCGGTTGGCCGATGACATCTGCGAGGCGGTGGTCGCGATGGACGCGACGGTGGCCGCACAGGGCCGGCCAGGCCGGTGACGAGACGCCCCGGCCGGTGACGAGGCCGGCTCACCGATGACGGGCGTAACCACGCCGGTCCGTACCGGGCGGGCGACGCTGGTGTCGATCTCGTAACGCAGAGTAGCGTCTGAAGGGTGGAGGTCATCAGTGGTCGGCCCCCGGGTTCGGAATGGGACGGGCATCTGCTGCTCCTGCACCACTCCGACGCCGAGCTTCTGTCCGCTCTGGCGACGTGGGCGCGTCGCGGGCTGAGCCGCGGCGACAAGGTCGTTCTCGCCGGAGCGTCCACGCCGGCCCAGGCAGCGGTGCTCGACCGACTGCGGGCGGAAGGAGCGGACGTCGACGCCGCGGTGGCGGACGGGCGGTTGGCGACGCTGCCGATGGATCGGTTCTCTTCGGACGGTGGCCGGGACGCGGTCGTGGGTCGGGCGTTGGCCGAAGGATTTCCGCAGGTGCGGATGGCTAGCGAGGTCGGCGTCACGCGCGATGCCCTGCCGCTGTCGGCCCATCTCCACCTTGAGCGCACGATCGACCGGCTGTGCTGTACCCGGCCGGTGTCGGTACTGTGCCAGTTCCGGCATTCGACCACCGAACCGACGATGCTGCCCGACCTGGTGACGGTGCACCGGTACCGGCTGCGGGACTGCGCCTTCAGCATGGCGGCCGGCCCCGACGGTCTGGTTCTCCGCGGTCAGATCGACCGGGGGAACGCCAACGTGATCGCTGCTGTCACCGAGGTCGCCACCGCGAGCGGGGGCCACGCGGTACGGCTGGACCTCGCTGCGGTGGAGTTCATCGACGTGGCGGCCTGCCGCCAGCTGCTGTATGTCAGCCAACGGTTCCGGGAATCCGGTGGGCGTGTGGTCCTGGTGGACGCTCAACCGTCGGTGGACTGGACCCTGCGACTGTTCGGCGTCGACGAGTTCCCCGGTGTCGATCTGATCGGAGGGCGGCGATGAACGCCCCCGAGTGGCCACGTCCACCACATCGGCGGTGGGCGGGCACACCCTGACGGACGTCGTGGCTGCGGTCCACGAGGTCGCCGTCAACGGACTCGTCCACAGCCCCGCCGTGCCGCGGCGGAGCTGGGGCTGGCCCGGCGGCGATGCGACCGGATGGAGATGGCGCAGACCCCGTCCGGTTTTCTGGCGCGGCTGACCACCTCGGCCTGGGCTGTCGACGCGGCCGACGGCATGCGACAACGCGCGGATCCCTGGTAGGAGCCGGCGCCGCTGGTCAGACCGCTGCGACCCGGACCGGCGGCGTCGGCGGCCTCCGAGCGGTACGGCGGTCGCGGTGCGCGGCCGGAAACCGCCCGGGGGAGGGCATCCACTATGGACGGCGCTGCTCCGGGAACCGACGCGGATCCGGTCGGCGGACATCTGGCGGACCTGGTTCGGGGAACTGTATGCTCCCTCGCGATGATGACTCCTTCTCATGGCAGATTGGGGGTCCCGTTCGCGCAAGGTGAGTGCTGATGCGCTCCCGGGCCGCGACTGCGGATTCTCGCCTTTCCCTCTGGCTGCGCGTGCGCGAGTTCGCCGTGCCGCCGTCAATGATCGAGTCTGCGACCGACCGTCGCCGTGTCGGTGACTGGGCCGGGGCGTGCGCCGCCGCGCGCATCGACGTCGATCTCAGTGTGCGCTCGGCGGCCCGCGCCTACGGTCGGGAACTCGCCGCCCGGGTCCGGGCCGATCTCCGCCACCTGGCTCCCGACCTGCTGCGGTGGCAGATGCCGAGGGTCGCTCCTGACGGGTTGCTGCGCCCCGGACTGACCATCTCGCTGGCCCGGTACGAGCCGGCGGGGCGCGACGGTGCCGGCTCGGTACACCTCGTGGTCCGAACTCCGCCGGCCTGGGCCGACGCCGGTCAGCGGATGAGCCTCGCGCTGTGGGACGGATCCCGTGCCGGGGAGGAATCCTGCTCTCATCCGCATCCCCGTCCCGACCGGCGGTTCCGCCTCGACCTGCACCGCCATCTGTGGGACGCGCGCCGGGCCGACGAGCTGCGGGTCCGGTCGGGGGCGGATCGGCTGGCGGGCGACGACTTCCCGGCGACGCCCCCCGATCCGTCGGGCGTGGTGCCGCGCGGCGGCCGCTGCGCCGTGCACAGGTGGCCGGCCGAGGCGGCGATCCTGCTCCGTGCCGAGGGGCGGGCCAACGGCACCGTCGCCGTGCGGCTCGGAGCCCGGCACCGGCTCATCCTGGACGTGGTCGCGGGCGGGGACGGCCTCGGGCCGCCCACCGCGCGGATCACGGCAGCGTCCACCAGGGACGGCGCAGCCAGGCTGCCGGTGCTGCCCGACGCGGCGACGTGGGTGCCGCCCGACCTGGAACTGCTCCACAGCGGACTGATCGACGCCGATCGGCTCCATCCGCTGGTCGCGGCGGCACTGGTACCGGATCATCCACCGGCCGGCCCGCCACGGGAGCCGGATCGGGTGGGGCGGCCGCGCCTCGTGGAGTGCCGGGGAGCCCGGCACCGGATCGGCCTGGTCGATGGGGTACTAGCCCCGCTGGACCACGACCCGGCCGAGGTTCGCCGGGAGGAGCTGCTGGCCGCGCTGACCGGTACTCCAATTCCGTGCCTGCAGGCGATCGACGAGGCACACCGCCACCCGGAATGCCTCGACGACGTCCGCGCGCGCCTGGACCACGGTGACACGGCCGGTGCGTTGTCCGTGGTCGAGGGCCTGCTCGGACCCGACGCGCTACTGCGCGTCGGCGCGCTGCGCGACGAACTGGAAACGGCCGCGCTGCGGCGGATCCCGTACGGGCTGTTCCGGGCGGGACTGGTCGGGTCCGGGCCCGGCCCGGTCGCCCCGGACCGTCGCCGTACCCGTGACCCGCACTGCCGCGGTACCCGTGACCACCGTACGCACCCGCGCCACGCCACGTACCGCTGACCAGCGGGCCGCGCCCCCGTACCGCCTTCCTCCGCCCCTTCACGAATCCACAGGTGATCGACCATGCCCACGTCCACGACGGTTACCCACGTCGCCCAGCTCGACGTCGCCGCGCAGCTGCTCGCCCTGCTGAGCGACACCACCACCGAACCCCGCTCCGACACCCAGTTGGCGGCCCTGACCCTGGCGGTCGCCGCCGACCTGCCCGTACTCCTGTGGGGTGAACCGGGGATCGGCAAGACCGCGGCCCTGACCCAACTCGCCGCCACCCTCGACCTGCCGCTCACCACGGTGATCGCCAGTGTGCACGAGCCGTCCGACTTCTCGGGGCTGCCCGTCGTCGGTGCCGACCCCGCGGTACAGGGCGTCCCGATGGCCCCGCCGGACTGGGCCGTGCGCCTGGTACGGGTCGGCCGAGGGCTGTTGTTCCTCGACGAGCTGTCCACCGCGCCGCCGGCCGTGCAGGCCGCGCTGCTCCGCCTCGTACTCGAACGGCGGATCGGCGCCCTGCGACTGCCGCCCGGGATCCGGATCGTGGCCGCCGCCAACCCGCGATCCTCGGCGGCCGACGGCTGGGAGCTGAGCCCGCCGCTGGCCAACCGCTTCGTCCATCTCCAGTGGACCCACGACCATGAGGTCGTGGTACGCGGCCTGGGCGGCACCTGGCCCCGGGCGGCACTTCCCCGGCTGGATCCGGAGCGATTGTCGGAGGCGGTCACCGTCGCCCGCCGTGCGGTGTGCGGGCTGCTGTCCGCCCGCCCGGGACTGGTACACCGGTTGCCCAGCAACGAGGCCAACCGGGGCGGCCCCTGGCCGTCACCCCGGAGCTGGGAGATGACCCTGCGCCTGATCGCCTTCGCGACCGCGGCGGGCACCTCTCGGGAGGTGCTGTCGATGCTGGTCAGAGGCACCGTGGGGGACGGCCCGGGACTGGAGTTGCTGGCCAGCCTGGACCGGATGGACCTCCCGGACCCCGAGGCGCTGTTGGCCGACCCGGCGGGAGCCGCCCTGCCCGAACGGGGAGACCTCCGCCAGGCGGTGCTCGACGGTGTGGTGGAGGCGGTTCGTCGGCGCCCGGAGAAGTCCCGCTGGGACGCGGCGTGGGCCCTGCTGGTCCGGGCACTGGAGACCGGAGCCCCGGACCTGGTGGTCGTCCCCGCGACCACCCTCGCCGCGCTGCGTCACGAGGACTGGGAGCTTCCGGCCTCGCTCGAGCGGCTCGCCGGGGTGGTGTCCCTGTCCCAGCGGGCGGACCGGGCCGCGGCCCGGATCGCGGCGGCCGCGGGTACCCGCCGATGACCGCCGACGCGCCGGGGACCCTGGACCTCGACAAGCTCTTCACCGCCCGGCTGCACGCCGCCCGGGTCCGGCCCTACCTGGCGACGGCGCTGTTCGCCCTGCACGTGGTGGAGTCGCGGTGGGTACCGACGATGGCTGTGGACCGGTACTGGCGGTGCTACGTCTCGCCGGCGTTCGTGGACCGGACCCCGGTGGAGGAACTCGCCGGGGTGTGGGTACACGAGGTGTCGCACCTGCTGCGCGACCATCACGGGCGCAGCGACCGGGTCGCGCGGGACCGCGGATTGACCGGGCCGGGGGAGCGGCTACGGATGAACATCGCCGCCGACTGCGAGATCAACGACGACGTGTTCGGCGACGGGTTGGCCCGGCCCGAGGGCGCCGTCGAGCCGGGATCCCTTGGCCTGCCCGAGGGGGAGCTGATGGAGGAGTACCTCCGCAGGTTCCGGCTCGGGCCGTACCCGCAGAACCTGGTCTGGCTGGACTGCGGCAGCGGCGCCGACGGGCTGGAGCGGGAGTGGGAGCTGGGCCCGGACGGTGCGCACGGCCTCAGCGCGCAGGAACGGGACGCGGTGCGGTTCCGGGTGGCGGAGGGCATCACCGGCCATCCCGGGAACGTCCCGAAGGGATGGCGGCGGTGGGCGGAGGAGGCGTTCCACCCGCCGCAGCCGTGGCGGGAGCTGCTGGGCGCGGCGGTCCGGTCGGCGGCCTCCGCCCCGGGCGTGGGTGAGGACTACACGTACGGCCGGCCGTCGCGGCGCTCCGCCGGGGTACCCGGGGTCGTCCTGCCGAGCCTGCGCCGCAGGCCGCCCCGGGTCTGCGTGGTCGTCGACACGTCCGGGTCGGTCAGCGACACCGAACTGGGCAGCGCGCTCCTCGAGGTCGCCGCGATCTCCCGTGCCGTGGGCGGCCGGCGCGACCTGGTCACCGTGCTGTCATGCGACGCGGCGGCCCAGGTCGTGCACCCGCTGTGCCGGTCCGCGGACATCCCGCTGGTGGGCGGCGGAGGCACGGACCTGCGTACCGGCTTCGCCCGGGCACTGCGGACCGCGCCCCGGCCGGACGTCGTCGTGGTCCTGACCGACGGGCAGACACCCTGGCCGGACTCGCGGCCACCGTGCCGGACGGTGGTGGGACTGTTCCCCCGACAGAAGCCGGCGTGGGACGAGGACGACCCCGAGTACCGGCCGGACCCGCCGCCGACGTGGGCGCGGGTGGTCGAGATCGGGCCCCGGTGAGCCGCACGGGAGGGCGCGGACGCGTGGACAACTCCTCAGCCACCTGCTGAGTTACGGCGAAAGACCCGCCGGATGCCGGACCAGGGACCCGTTTGAAGCACCGGGTCGGGGTAAGCCCGCCGCATGGCTGCTATCACATCCGAGGCGCTGGTCTCCCGGCTGGCCGACTGGGGCGTGGACACGGTGTTCGGGCTGCCGGGCGACGGCATCAACGGGATCATGGAGGGCCTGCGTCGAAACACCGACCGGGTGAGCTTCGTCCTCGTGCACCACGAGGAGGCGGCGGCGTTCATGGCCACCGCGTACGCCAAGGCCACCGGCCGGATCGGGGTGTGCCTGGCCACCTCCGGCCCGGGCGGGATCCACCTGGCCAACGGTCTGTACGACGCGAAGCTCGACCATGCCCCGGTGCTGGCGATCACCGGTATGCAGGAGACGGCCGTGCTGGGTACCGGCTACCAGCAGGAGGTGCACCTGGACCGGTTCTACGAGGACGTGTCGGTGTACGACCAGATGGTGGTCAACCCGGCGCAGATACCCGGGCTGGTGGACGTGGCGATCCGCACCGCGTACGCGCGGCGGGGAGTGGCGCACCTGACCGTGCCCAACGACATCCAGGTGGCCGAGGCCGGTGAGCAGCCGTACGAACTGGTCGCGCCGGCCACGCCGCCGGCGACCGCACCGGTGTACCTGCCCCCGCCGGTACGCCCACGCGCCGACGACCTCCAGCGCGCCGCGGACCTGCTCAACGTGGGCGGCCGGATCGCGATCCTGGCCGGGGTCGGGGCCCGGGGCGCCGGTGCGCTCGTCCAGCGGCTGGCGCAGGCCCTGGACGCTCCGGTGATCAAGACGTTGCCGGGGAAGATGGTGCTGCCCGACGATTCGCCGTACACCACCGGCGGGCTCGGCCTGCTGGGTACCGGGCCGAGCGAGGAACTGGTCGACGAGATCGACACCCTGGTCATGCTGGGCACGAACTTCCCGTACACCAAGCACCTGCCCACCCCGGGCAAGGTCAAGGTGGTCCAGGTCGAGATCGACCCGGTCCGGGCCGGGCTGCGGCTGCCGACCGAGGTACCGCTGGTCGGGGATGTGGGTGCGACGCTGGAGGCGTTGTTGCCGCTGCTGGAACCGCGGACCAGCCGGGGGCTTCTGGAGCGTTACCAGGGCAAGATGCGCGACTGGCGGGCCAAGATGGCGGCGTTGGAGAACCCGGAGCGGGATCCGATCGCCCCGCAGTACCTGGCGGCGATGATCGACCGGGTGGCCACCGACGACGCGGTGCTGACCTGTGACTCGGGCACGATCGCGACGTGGGCGGCGCGGCACTGGGACATCCGGGGCCGGCGGGAGTTCTACCTGTCGGGCAACCTGGCGACGATGGCGCCGGGTCTGCCGTACGCGATCGCGATCCAGATCGCCCACCCGGGCCGGCAGGTGATCGCCTACCAGGGCGACGGTGGGTTCGCGATGCTCATGGCGGAGTTCCACACCGCCGCCCGGTACGGGTTGCCGATCAAGGTCGTGGTCAACAACAACAACTCCCTGGGGCAGATCCTGTGGGAGCAGATGGTGCTGGGGTACCCGGAGTTCGGGGTCCGGTTCGGTGCGCCGAGGCCGGACTTCTCGGCCTGGGCGCGTGGCTGCGGTGGGCATGCCGTGCATGTCGACAAGGCCGGCGACCTGCAGACGGCGCTGCGGGAGGCGTTCGCCTATCCGGGGCCGGCGCTGGTCGACGTCGCGGTCGACCCGAACGAGCCGCCGATGCCCGGCAAGGTGACCTACGACCAGGCCAAGCACTTCGCCGCGGCGTTCCTGCGCGGGCAGCCACACAAGGCGTCGATCGCGACCACCCTGTTCAAGGACAAGATCGAGCAGTTGAAGGGGGTCTGAGATGGCGGGTGTCGCACTGCGGACCCCGGCCGTCCGCGAGGTGGAGTCGCAGGCGCGCGCCGACGCCGACCGGCTGGCCCGCGACCTGCGGGCGCGCATCGACGGTGGGGTGCGCTTCGACGACGGTACCCGGGCACTGTACGCCACCGACGCCTCCAACTACCGGCAGGTGCCGATCGGCGTGGTGGTGCCGCGCACCCTCGACGACGTGGTCACCTGCGTGGAAACCTGCCGGGAGTACGGCGTCCCGGTACTGTCGCGCGGCGGCGGCACGAGCCTGGCGGGGGAGTGCTGCAACGTCGCCGTGGTCGTGGACTTCTCCAAGCACCTGACCGCGGTCGAGTCGATCGACCCGGACAGCCGCACCGCGGTGGTGCAGCCCGGCGTCGTCCTCGACGACTTCAACGCCCAGGCCCGCCGGTACGACAACCTGGTCTTCGGGCCGAAGCCGGCCACCCACAGTCACTGCACGCTCGGCGGGATGATCGGCAACAACTCGTGCGGCTCGACCGCGCAGTGGAGCGGCACCACCGCGGCCAACGTCCGCCGCCTGGAGGTGCTCACCTACAACGGCACCCGGATGTGGGTCGGCCCCACCTCCGACGAGCGGTACGAAAAGATCCTGGCCGAGGGCGGCCGGCCGGCCGACATCCACCGCCGGCTGCGCGCGCTGCGCGACCGGCACGCCGACGGCATCCGGAACTTCCCGAAGCTGCCCCGGCGCATCTCCGGCTACAACCTGCCGGCGCTGCTGCCGGAGTACGACCTCCAGGTCGCCCAGGCGCTCGTCGGTACCGAGTCCACCTGCGTGACCGTGCTGCGGGCGGAGATCGCGCTGCTGCCCGAACCCCGGCACAAGGCGATGGTCCTGCTCGGCTTCCCCGACATCGTGGCCGCCGCCCGCGCCGTGCCCGAGGTCAACGAACACCGGCCCTTCATCCTGGAGGGCATCGACGACAAGCTGATCGGCTTCGAGAAGCGCAAGCGCATGCACCCGGAAGCGCTGCACCTGCTGCCGGACGGCGGTGGCTGGCTGATGGTGGTGCTCGGCGGGGACAGCGCCGACGAGGTGGCCGGCGCGGCGCACGATCTGATCGCGGCGATGCGCCGGAGCGACCACCCGCCGACGGTCAAGATGTTCGACGACCCGAAGCACGAACAGCAGATCATGACGGTACGGGAGAGCGGGCTGGGCGCCACGGCCCGGGTGCCGGACCAGCCCGACACCTGGCCGGGTTGGGAGGATTCGGCCGTCCCGCCCGAGCACCTCGCCGACTACCTACGCGACCTGGGCGAGCTGCAGGCGGCGTTCGGGTACGGCAGCGCGAGCCTGTACGGGCACTTCGGGCACGGCTGCGTGCACACCCGCATCCCGTTCGACCTGGTCACCGCCGACGGGGTGGACGACTTCCGGCGGTTCATCGAGCGCGCGGCCGACCTGTGCGTGTCCTACGGCGGTTCGCTGTCCGGCGAGCACGGCGACGGTCAGGCCCGCGGCGAGCTGCTGGCGAAGATGTACGGCGCCGACATGGTGCGGGTGTTCGAGGAGTTCAAGGAGATCTTCGACCCGGACAACCGGATGAACCCCGGCAAGGTCGTGCACGCCAACCCGCTCGATGGCCAGCTCCGGTTGGGCCCCGACTACGCACCGGCCGAGCCGGAGACGTACTTCCGGTACGTCGCCGACGACAACAGCTTCGCGCGGGCCGCCAGCCGCTGCGTCGGCGTGGGCAAGTGCCGCCGCTCCGGCGGCGAGGGCGTCATGTGTCCGAGCTACATGGTCACCCGCGACGAACAGCACTCCACCCGCGGCCGGGCCCGGCTGCTGTTCGAGATGGTGACCGGCCGTACGCTCACCGACGGCTGGCGCGACGAGGCCGTCCACGACGCCCTCGACCTGTGCCTGGCCTGCAAGGGCTGCAAGCGGGACTGCCCGGTCGACGTGGACATGGCCACCTACAAGGTCGAGTTCCTGTCCCACCACTACGAGCGCCGGATCCGCCCCCGCGACCACTACTCGCTCGGCTGGCTGCCGGTGGCGGCGGCCGTCGCCTCGTACGCGCCCGGCGTCGCCGACGCCATCGCCCACGCGCCGGTACTGTCCGGCGTCGCCAAGCGCCTGGCCGGCATCGACCCGCAGCGCGAGCTGCCCCGGTTCGCCCGGGCCCGGTTCGCGTCGTGGCTGACCCGGCGCGTGCCCCGGGGCAGTGGCGACCGCGGCCCGGTCCTGCTGTGGCCGGACACCTTCACCATCCGCTTCGCACCCGGCATCGCGGCCGCCGCCGTCGGCGTGCTGGAGGCCGCCGGGTTCCAGGTGGTCCTGCCCGGTACGCCGGTCTGCTGCGGCCTGACCTGGATCTCCACCGGGCAGCTCGGCACCGCCCGGCGGGTCCTGCGCCGCACCGTGGACGTGCTCGCACCGTACCTGCACGCCGGGGTGCCGGTGGTGGGGCTGGAGCCGTCCTGTACGGCGGTGCTCCGCGCCGACGTCCGCGACCTGCTCGGCCACAGCGCCGACATCGAGCGGTTGGCCGCGCAGACGAAGACGCTTGCCGAACTGCTCACCGAGCGGGCGCCGGAGTTCACCCCGACCCTGCCCGGTGCCGACGGGCCCGGCCACCACGGCGGTGGTCGGCCGAAGGCGATCGTGCAGACCCACTGCCACCAGCACGCCATCATGGGTTTCGACGCCGACGCCGACCTGATGGCGCGCATCGGCCTGGACGCGGAGGTGCTCGAGTCCGGCTGCTGCGGCCTGGCCGGCAACTTCGGTATGACGCCGAACCATCGCGACGTGTCCCTCGCCTGCGCCGAGCGGGTGCTGCTGCCGGCCGTGCGCGACGCCGACCCGGACACCCTGATCCTGGCCGACGGGTTCTCCTGCCGCACCCAGATCGAGGACGCCCACACCGGGCGCCGCCCGGTCCACCTCGCCGAGGTGGTCAACGCGGCCGTCCGCGGGGTCGCGCCCGGCGTGTACCCGGAGCGCGACGTGGCGCTGCGGCCGGGGATCGCCCACGCCCGGCGTTGAGCGGTCGACACCGGGCGTGCGCCCAGGATCCCTGCAATGTCGCAAACATTGCTGCTACCTCATGCGGGATAGCAGCAATGTTCGCGACATTGCGCGGGTCGTGAGGCCGGGACGTGCCCGGCGCCCACCGTCAGCCGGCGCGCCCGGCGAGCGGCCCGGCGAGCGCCCGGTCGACGGCGGCCTCGACGTGGATGCGGGTGGTCGGGAACACCGGCACCGGGCTGTCGTCCGCGCCGATGAGCAGCTCGATCTCGGTGCAGCCGAGGATCACCCCCTGCGCGCCCCGGTCGACCAGCCGGGAGATGACGTCGCGGTACGCGGCGCGCGAGGCGTCGTCGACCACCCCGCGGCAGAGTTCCTCGAAGATGACCCGGTGGACCAGCTCCCGGTCGGCCTCCTCCGGGACCACGACGGTCAGCCCGTGGGCGGCCAGCCGGTCGGTGTAGAAGTCCTGCTCCATGGTGAACCTGGTGCCCAGCAGCCCCACGGTCGTGACGCCGGCGGCCCGGACGGCGTCCGCCGTGACGTCCACGATGTGCAGCAGCGGGACGTCCACCGCCTGCGCGATCCGCGTGGCGACCTTGTGCATGGTGTTGGTGCACACCAGCACCAGGTCCGCGCCCGCGGTCTCCAGGGACCTGGCCGCGGTGGCGAGTGCCTCGGCGGCGTCGTCCCAGCGCCCCGCCGCCTGCATCGCCGCGATCTCGGCGAAGTCCACCGAGTACAGCAGGCAGCGCGCCGAGTGCAGGCCGCCGAGCCGGTCGCGGACCAGCTCGTTGGCCAGGCGGTAGTACTCGGCGCTGCTCTCCCAGCTCATCCCGCCGAGCAAGCCGATCGTCAACATGATGCGTGTCCTTTCGTCAGGGGCTTGCCGTCACGGGGCTCTACGGCGCGGCGATCTCGCGGTACCGGTGGGGACCCCAGCCGGCGATGACCTTGGTACGCAGCGCCGCGCCGAGCCGGGTGTAGAACCGCTGGGCGGCGTGGTTGTCGGGGTTGACCTCCCACCGCACGATCAGCTCCTCCGGCGCGGCGAGGCGCGCCACCTCGGCCATCAGCAGCCGGCCGACACCGTCGTTGCGCGCCGCCGCGCGCACGTACAGGTCGTCGAGGGCCAGGATGTCGCGGCCGGCCCAGAAGTTGACCTGGCGCAGCACCGACACGTACCCGAGGGGTTCGCCGTCGCGTTCGGCGACGAGGACGATGACGTCCGGCCGGGCCAGCAGGTCGCGCCAGCGGTCGGCGGTGACGGTGACGTGCTCCAGTTGGTCCTGGTGCGCGGCGAGTTCGCGGACCAGGGTCAGGACGGTATCGGCGTCGGCCGGGCCCGCGCGGCGGACGGAGGTCGCGGACGTACTCATGGTGATCTCCTCGAATTCGTGGTAGGTGCAGGATCGCGGTTCGACCTGTCCGTGCGCTGGCCGGGGACCGGACCGGCACCGCCGCGCCGGCCGCGGCGAACAGCCGGTGGACAGCCGACCGCCAGTACCGCCGGACACCCTGGAGCCATGCAGGAACGCAGCCGCCGAGCGGCCCATCCGGACCCCGCCGGCGCGGTGGTCGTCCCCCTACCGACCGGGCTGTGCCGGCGGTGTGTCCGTACCGTCAGCCGCCGGGTCCGGGACGTGCCGGGCGTCGTGTCGCTGGAGGTCGACGCGGTGCGTGGGCTGCTGCGGGTGTGCGGTGACGCCGACGCGCGGGTGGTCGTGGCGGCGTTGGAGGCCGGCGGCTTCGGTGGCTGCCGGGCGGCCGACGACGACGGCTGAACCGACGGCCCCCGTGACCGGGGTCGTCCGCGGCCGGCCGTTCCGTAGCCGGCCGTCCCGCTACGGGACGACCGGCTACGGAACGACCGGCTCAGCGCTGGTGTCCACGTTCGCTGCGGCCTGCCGCGCGCGTACGGCCTCGTCCGGCCGCCCGGCGGCGTCGGCGCAGTCGGCCAGCAGCGACCACAGCCGGGCCCTCGCCCAGGGGAACTCGCGCTCCTCCAGCAGCGTGACCGCGGTGCGGCACTCGTCGGCGGCCACCGCGGCGTGGCCGCGCGCGTGGGCGATGCGGGCCCGGCCCCACGCCGCCCACGCCTGGCAGCGCGGGTTCTGTGCCCGGCGGGCGACCTCGTCGGCCTCCGCGAGCAGCGCCGGCACGCCGTCGTCGTCCCCCACGTCGAGCAGGGTGTGTGCCAGGTGGACGAGCGAGAAGGCGAGCCCGTGCAGCGACGCCCGGTCCCGCACCTCGTCGACGGCCTTGCGCAGGTCCGTCAGGGCCTCCGCGTGCCGCCCGGATTCGCGCAGGGCGACACCCAGATGCGCCAGGATCGCGCTAATCATGATCCGGTCACCCGCCACCCGGGCGAGGTCGAGGCTGCGCCGCCACGCCCGTTCCGACGCGTCGAACTCGCCCAGGCGCAGGTCCAGCAGGGCTTCGAGATAGTGGGTCATGAACAGCCACCACCCGCCGTCCGAGTCGCCCAGTTCGTCCCGGCTCTGCTTGATCATGGCGCGGTACTCGTCGGTGTCCCCGACGTACTGGCCCTCCCAGGCCACCACCAGCCGCGACATCGCGGCGTTCCGGACGTCGCCGAGCTCCTCGAACAGCGCGAGGCTCTCCCGGGCGGCGGCCCGCGAGCGCGGCGTCGGGTAGTAGACGTGGAGCAGCCCCAACCCCTGGAGCGCGCGGGCGCGCAGGCCGGTGGACCCGCCACCGGTATCCAGCAGGGCGGTCAGCGCGCGCGTGCCCTCGAAGCGCAGCCCGTAGTTCCAGTACCAGACCAGCGCGCACGCCAGCCGCAGTCCGGTGTCGACGTCGTCAGCGGTGCCTTCGAGGGCGCGGTCCACCGCCGCGCGCAGGTTGTCGTACTCCTCGGTCAGGCGCGCCCGGGCGGGTTCGAACCCGACCTGCAGGCTGTACTCCTCGGCCAGCCGTGTGTAGTGGTCCAGGTGGCGCTTCCGGCAGGCGTCAACCTCGCCGGCTTCGGTCAACCGACCCCAGGCGTACTCGCGGACCGTGACCAGCAGCCGGAACCGCCCGGTCGCCGGCTCGGGGACCACAAGGGACCGGTCGACCAACCGGAACAGCAGGTCGAGCACGTCCGCGGTGTCGATGCCGGCGAAGCCGCACACCTCCTCCGCGGCGGCCAGGGTCCACCCGCCCCGGAACACCGCCAGCCGCCGCAGCAGCCCGCGCTCGGCGTCCGACAGCAGCTGGTGGCTCCAGTCCAGGGTGGCCCGCAGCGTGCGGTGCCGCGCCTCGCTGGTACGTGGCCCCGAGGTCAGCAGCGAGAACCGGTCCCGCAGCCGGGCCTCGATGTCCGCGGCCGACAGTGCCTTGATCCGTGCCGCGGCCAGTTCGATGGCCAGTGGCATGCCGTCGAGCTGGCGGCAGATGGACGCCACGACCGGCGCGGTCTCGGCGTCGAGGGTGAAGGAGGGGCGCACCGCGCGGGCCCGGTCGAGGAACAGCCGTACCGCCGGCGCCTGCGCGATCGCCGCCGGGTCGTCCGTGTCGTCGGGTACGGAGAGCGGGCCGACCGCCATCTGGACCTCGCCCGGGACGGCCAGCGCCTCCCGGCTGGTCGCCAGGACCGTCACCGCGGGGCAGGACTCGACCATCCGTTCCACCAGGGTCGCCACGGCGTCGACGACGTGCTCGCAGTTGTCCATGACGAGCGCGGCGCGGCGCGGCGCCAGGTGCTCGACGACGGCGTCGGCCGCGGCCGTACCCGGCCCGGTCGTCACCAGCCCGAGCTGGGCGGCGACGGCCTCCGCGACGTCGGAACCGGGCTCCAGGGCGGCCAGCCGGATCAGGCGCACCTCCTCGGCGGGCAGCTCGCCGGCCCGGTGCGCGACCTCCAGCGCCAGGGTGGTCTTGCCGACGCCACCGGGGCCGGTCAGGGTGACCACCCGCGCCTCGTGCAGCCGCCGCACCGCCGTGGTCACGTCGTCGTGCCGGCCGACCACCGAGGACAGTCGCTGGGGCAGCCGGTCGCGGACCGGCGCGCCGTCACCAGTTGCCGGCGCGACGGGTGCGGCAGGCGCCACCGGCGCCGTGCTCGCCCGGGGCGCCGCGGGCGCCGTGCTCGCCGTGCTCGTCACGTTGGGTTGATCTTGATGAGGTCGGGTGGGTACCTGTTGGCGCAGGATCGCTTCGGAAAGGGCCTGGATCTCCGGTGCCGGGTCGATCCCGAGCTCGTCGGCCAAGTGCCGGCGCAGCGCCTGGTAGGCGGCCAGCGCGTCGGCCTGCCGGCCGCCCCGGTACAGCGCCAGCATCAGCAGGCGGTGCAGCCGCTCGCGCAGCGGGTGGTCGGTGACCAGCCGTTCCAGGTCGGGGATCGCCTCGGTGTGTCGGCCGGCCTCCAACAGCAGCTCCAGCCGGTCCTCGACCGCGCCCAGCCGCAGTTCCGCCCACCGGGCGCTCTCCGCGAGGGCCCACTCGGTGTCGCCGACGTCGGCCAGCGCCGGGCCCCGCCACAGGCCCAGCGCCTCGTCGAGGTGCGCCAGCGCCGGTGCGACCTCGCCGGCCGCCGCTGCCGCGCGGGCCCGGCCCACGAGCTCCTCGAACCGGTGCGCGTCCACCGCCGCGGCGGGTACGGCGAGCTGGTAGCCGGGGGCGCGGGTGACCACGACGTCGCCGCCGACCCCGACGCCCGCGAGGGCCCGGCGGAGTTTGGACACCCGGATCTGCAACGCGTTCGTGGCGTCGGCCGGCAGGTCTTCGCCCCACAACGCGTCGGTCAGGGTGTCGACGGAGACCACGCGGCCGGCGGCGAGCACCAGGCGGGCCAGCAGCGCCCGCACCGACGGTGGCAGCGCGGTGGGCGCGGTGCCGGGCGCCTGCACCTCGACGGGGCCCAGGACGCCGAACGTCACGGTCGTCCCGGGCTGCCCGTCGTCCGGACGGCCGTGCATCGTCATGCTGCTCCTCGTCACTGCCCGGCTAGCACCTCGGGCTGTCCTGGTGACCGAGGAGTCGGCCCTATGGTACTGAGCGTCGGCCCTGCTCAGAGCCGGACGACCGGTGAGTCGCCGATCATCCGGTCGGCCGGGGCCGCCGCGTGCGCGGCCAGCCGGTCGGCCAGGACCGCCGCGTCCCGCCCGACCCAGCCCAGCACGGCCGAGCCGCGGGACCGCTGCCACGGCAGGCCCAGGAAGTACAGCCCGGGCCAGTCGGTGAGCCCCTCGCGGTGCACGGGCGCGCCGCGGTCGTCCAGCACGGGTACGTCCAGCCAGGGGTAGTGCGGGCGGAACCCGGTCGCCCACACGACGGCGTCCGGGCGGTGGCGGGAACCGTCGGCCAGGACGACATCGCGCCCGTCGGCGCCCACCGCCCGCTCCACCCGGCGCACGCGCTCCAGCAGCCGGCCCAGGTCGGTACCGATGATGGTGTTCTGCTCCTTCAGCCGGCGCCCGATCCGGCTGTCGCCGCTCAGCCTCATCGTGCCGAGCCGGTCGAACCACCAGAAGATGTCCCGGCCCAGCCACCGCTGCGGGAACGCCCGGCCGAGCGTCCCGGCCGACAGCGACACCCGTCGCCCGTGGTCGGCGAGTTCGCCGGCGATCTGTACGCCGGTGTTGCCGGCGCCGACCACGAGCACCTCGCCGCCGGGCAGCTGCCCGGGCCGCCGGTAGTCGCTGCTGTGCAACTGCACGACCTCGGGGGCGAGCCGGCCACCGAAGTCCGGGACCCGGGGCGTGCGGAACGGGCCGGCCGCGACCACGACGGCGGTCGCGGTGAACGTTCCCGTCGAGGTCTCGACGGTGAAACCGGCGGGGGTCCGGGGGCGTACCGCGGTCACCCGGCAGTTCAGGTGCACCGGCAGGTCGAAGTGGCGTGCGTACCCCTCGAGGTAGTCGGCGACCTCGTCCTTGCCCGGGTGCCCGTCCGGGTCGCCGGGGAACGGCCGGCCCGGCAGCGCGTCGTACCGGCGGGGGGTGAACAGCGTCAGGGAGTCCCAACGCCGCCGCCACGCGTCGCCCACCCGGGGGTGGGCGTCCACGATGGCGAAGCGGCGCCCGGCGCGTCGCAGGTGGTAGCCGAGCGCGAGCCCGGCCTGGCCGCCACCGACGACCAGGACATCGAGTGTGGTGTCCATGATGTGGATCCTCCGCACGCTCAGGCGGCTTCGTAGCCGGCCTCGGCGACGGCCGCCCGTACCGCGACGGGATCTGCCGGGCCGGTCACCGTGACGGTCTTCGCGGCGATGTCCACGTCCACGGTCTGGACGCCGGCCACCTCGCCGACCTCGGTGCGGATGGCGTTGGCGCAGTGGCCGCAGCTGATGCCGGGCACGGACAGGACGAGTTGGTTCACGGGATGCTCCTCTGCTCCGACAGCGGCGGGCCGGGTCGGCCCGCCGGGATGACAGCAGGTTGCGCGCCCGCGCTGTCCGCCTGCTGTTCCCGGGACGTCGCCGCGGGACGGCCCTCGGCCGGTACGGACAGCGGACGGGCAGCGGCGGGACAGTGCCGGCGGGGAGCCTCGGCAATCGACGGCCCGCACCGGCGGGCCAGCGGACCAATGAGGAGTGACGGCGATGGCGACAGCGACGACGGTCTCCCGCACGCTGGAGATCGGCGGCATGACCTGTGCGTCCTGTGTCGGACGGGTGGAGCGGGCACTGAAGCGCGTCGAGGGCGTCGAGCTGGCCGAGGTGAACCTCGCCACCGAGGTCGCCACCGTCACGTACGACCCCGCCCGCGTCCCGGTAGAGGCGCTCACCGAGGCGGTGGGCAAGGCCGGGTACACGGCGACGCCCCGCCCCTCCCGGTACGTCCCCGACGGCGCCTCCGACGGCGCGGTCCCGGCCGGGGCCGACCCCGCCGGCCGGGACCGGGAGCGGGAGCGCGACCGCGAGATCACCGACCTGAGGCGGAAGTGGCAGGTCACCCTCCCGGTCGGGCTGGCGATGATGGTGCTGATGTACCTGCCGCTGCCGGTCGACGCGATGGACTGGCTGATGCCGCTGCTGCTGGTCGTGGCCACGGTGGTGCAGTTCTGGGCCGGCCGGGTCTTCTACCGGGCGGCCTGGGCGGCCGGGCGGCACGGTGCGGTCACCATGAACACGCTGGTCGCCCTCGGTACCACCGTGGCGTACGGGTACAGCGCGTTCGTCACCCTGTGGCCGGCGGTCGCCGAGCGGTACGGGCTGCCGCTGCACGTGTACTTCGAGATCTCGGTCGTGGTCGTCGCGCTGGTACTGATGGGCCGCTGGATGGAGGCCCGCGCCAAGGGGCGGACGGCGACCGCGATCAAGGCCCTGCTGGGGCTGCAGTCGCGCACCGCCCGGGTGCTGCGTGGGGACGCCGAGGTCGAGCTGCCGGTCGAGCAGGTCGCCGTGGGTGACCTCGTACGGGTACGCCCCGGCGAGAAGGTCCCGGTCGACGGGGTCGTCACCGACGGGTCCTCCACGGTGGACGAGAGCATGATCACGGGGGAGAGCCTGCCGGTGGCCAAGGGCGCCGGCGACCCGCTGATCGGCTCGACGCTCAACCGCACCGGTTCGGTCGTCATGCGGGCCACCGCGGTCGGGCGCGACACCACCCTGGCCCAGATCGTGCGGTTGGTCGAGG
The DNA here is from genome assembly GCF_049999945.1 of Planosporangium spinosum. Taxonomy (NCBI): domain Bacteria; kingdom Bacillati; phylum Actinomycetota; class Actinomycetes; order Micromonosporales; family Micromonosporaceae; genus Planosporangium; species Planosporangium spinosum. Next base: position 19,688 of record NZ_JBLYUB010000041.1, read on the forward strand.
ACGCCCAGGGGTCGAAGGCGCCCATGCAGCGACTGGTCGACCAGGTCTCGGCCTGGTTCGTCCCGGTCGTCATCGCCCTCGCGGCCGTCACGTTCGGGGTGTGGGCCGTGTTCGGCCCGGACCAGGGGCGGCTCGCCTTCGGCATCGGCACCGCCATGGCCGTACTGATCATCGCCTGCCCCTGCGCTCTCGGCCTGGCCACGCCGACGGCCATCATGGTGGGTACCGGCAAGGCGGCCGAGCTGGGGATCCTGATCTCCGGCGGTGAGGCGCTCGAACAGGCCCGCCGGTTGACCACGGTCGTCCTGGACAAGACCGGCACCCTCACCCTCGGCCGCCCCGGCGTGACCCGGGTCGAGGCGAACGCCGGCACCGACCCGGACGAGCTGGTCCGGTACGCGGCGGCGGCCGAGATCGGATCGGAGCACCCGCTCGGGGAGGCGATCGTCGCGTGGGCCCGCGACCGCGGGCTCGCCCTGCCGGCGACCGAGTCCTTCGAGGCCGTTCCGGGTCACGGCGTGGAGGCGCGCGTCGCCGGACGGGCCGTCGTCATCGGCAACGCCGCGCTGATGCGCCGCCACGGCGTCGCTGGGGTCGACAGGGTCGACGGCGTCGCTGGGGTCGACAGGGCCGACGGAATCGACACGGTCGGCGGCGGGGACACCGCCGACCTGGCGGCGACCGCCGACGCGGTGGCGGCCGAGGGGGCGACCCCGATGTACGTCGCGCTCGACGGGCGGCTGGCCGGCGTGATCGCCGTGGCCGACACCGTCAAGCCCGGCGCCCGCGAAGCCGTCGAGCAGCTTCAGGCACTGGGCCTGGAGGTGTGGATGCTCACCGGCGACAACCGGGTCACCGCCGAGGTGGTCGCCCGTCAGGTCGGCATCACGGAGTCCGCGTCCGGCGGCGCGGGCGCCGCGGGGCGGGTCATCGCCGACGTGCGTCCCGAGGACAAGGCCGCCCGGATCGCCGAGCTGCAGCGCGGCGGCGCCGTGGTCGCCATGGTCGGCGACGGGATCAACGACGCGCCGGCGCTGGCCACCGCCGACCTCGGCATCGCGATCGGTACCGGTACCGATGTGGCAATCGCCGCCTCGGACATCACCCTCGTCGGTGGCGACCTGCGCGGGATCGTGTCGGCGATCGCCCTGTCCCGGCGTACCGTGACCACGATCAAGCAGGGCCTGGTCTGGGCGTTCGGCTACAACGTGCTGCTGATCCCGGTCGCGGCCGGCGTGCTCTACCCGTGGGGCGGGGTGCTGCTGGACCCGTCGCTGGCCGCCGCGGCCATGGCGATGAGCTCGGTCAGCGTCGTCACGAACGCCCTGCGACTGCGCGGCTTCCGGCAACCCGGCACGGCCGGGCCGGTGCGCCCCCGGCTGTGGGCCAGGATCGCCGACTACGCGTACCTCACCGGCATCGCCGTTCTCGCGGTGGCGGTCGGCGCCGGCCTGACCGCGCTGAGCCGCACCGACACCGCCCAGCGCGGCATGAACGGGGTGCTGGCCTGGGTACAGGGCACCGGCATGCCGATGCGTCCGGCGATGAGCGTCATGATGACCACCGACAGCGAGCCCCGGCACGCCGCGGACGCCGGTGTGAAGGTCGCCGTCCAGGTCCCCGACGACGTCGTACCCGGGAAGCCGGCCACCGTCCGCATCCGGGTGACGGACGCCGGGACCGGCCGCGCGATCGACGACATCGGCCGCAGTCACGAGGCCTGGATGCACTTCATCGCGGTCCGCGACGACCTGGCCACCTTCGCGCACGTCCACCCGGAGCCCGCCGGCCGGCCCGGTGAGTTCACCGTCCGGCTGACCTTCCCGACCGACGGCCGGTACATCATCCACACCGAGTTCAAGCGGCGCGGCGAGATGGTCGACCTCGTCGAACGCCACGATGTCGCGGTGGGCGACCCCGCACAGGTCATCCACGACAAGCCGTCGTTGTCTCCGCGCGAGCAGATCGCCGACGGCATCCGGGTCACCCTCGACGGCGACGCCGAGGTCGGCTCGGGCAGCCGCCTCACGTACCGCTTCACCGACGCCGCGACCGGCCGGCCGATCGACACCCTGCGGCCGTACCTCGCCGCCGCCGGCCACGTGGTCGTGATGCCGGTCGACGCGAGCGGGTTCGCCCACGAGCACGCGGAGGTCTCCGACGATCGGGGCCGGCCGGTGTTCGCCCTGCCGGGCCAGGTCTTCGGCCCCGAACTCGGGCTGCACGCCGACTTTCCCCGCCCCGGCCTGTACCGGCTGTGGGGGCAGTTCCGCGCCGCCGACGGCAAGGTCCTGACCACGACGTTCACGGTCGAGGCGCGGGACGCGGGCGAGGAGGGCGACCGGTGACGACCCGCGAGCGCATGTGTGCGGACAGCGATCGTCCTCAGGGGGCTGGTAGTCCGACGGGGACGCCCGGCCGCCCGGCGGTGACGATCAAAGGTGAGCCTGAGCACGATCGTGGCAACCGGCGCCGGCCCGCCACTCCCCGGACCTAACGTCATGATCGTGGACGACTGGTTAGGCCAGCTGCAGGGGTTGCCGACGGGGCTGCTCGACGTGGCGCTCGGTCTGGTGATGGTGCTGGACGCGATTCCGTTGGTGGGGGTCGCGGTGCCGGGTGACGTTGCGGTGTTGACCGTGGTGGGGTTGGGTTCCCCGCTGGCCGGGGTGTTCGGTCTGGTGTGGGTGGTCGCCGGTTGCCTGGTGGGGTGGTCGTTGACGTACGTGGCCGGCCGGTTGTTCGCTGATCGGATCCGGCGGGGGCGGTTGGGTGCGTGGATCGGTGAGGCGCGCTGGGTGGCCGCGGAGCGGGCGTTGGACGGTGGTGGCCGGGTGTTGGTGGTGGCGCCGTTCCTGCCGGTGTTGAACACGTTGGTGCCGTTGGCGGCGGGTGGGCTGCGGATGCCGTATGGGCGGTTTCTGCGGTACTCGGCGGTGGGTTCGGCGCTGTGGGCGGGCCTGTATGTGCTGTTGGGTCTGGTGTCGCGGCAGCTCGGGGGGTTGCTGCCGGGGCGGTCGTTGATGTTGGCGGTGAGTGTGGTGGTCGGGTTGACGGTCGGCTGGGTCACCCTGCTCACCGTGCGTCGCCGGTTCACGGCCCCGGCCGCCGTGCACCGGTCCCCGGCGCCGACCGTCGCGGGCGGGCGCCGCCGGGCCAGCCGGACGTCACCCCGGCGGCCGATCGCGTCGACGTCCCACCGGGCACCGACCGCCCTGATGTCGCGGATGCGCGGCTGGCCGAAGGAGACCGGCAGGTCCCGATCGACGCTGGGCCGGCCGGCCCGCGGCTCCACCCCGAGCCGGGACCGTTCGATCACGAGGGGGGCGCAGTCTGCCCAGGGCTGCGGGTCGCCGGCGGTCGGGTACTCGACCGGGAAGCCGGTCTCGCCGCGCAGGTACCCGGCGAACGCCTCCGGCTGCCGAAGGCCGGAGACGAACGCGGCCTCGGCGAGGGCCACCGACCGGCGGTTGGCCTCGTCCCGGTAGCCGTAGCGGGTCGGCCCGGGCGGCCCGACCCTCCCCGGGGCCGCCGATCGTCATTCCGCCTGCCCCCTCGCCTCACCCGTACCGCAACCGTGACGGGCCAGGTAGAACCCCGTCGTCACCCGCATCGGGTGGCCAACCGACCGCGGTGTCGCCCTCCGGACAGGTGATTGTCACCGGATCCGGCGCGGGTGCACTTTTACGGTTGCCGGGGGTATCGGGCTCTCCTACGGTCGGCAGAGCGGGCCGTGATGCCTGGGAAGGTGGCCATGACACGAGACGAGATCACGCAAGCGGTGATGGCGGCCAAGCTGGAGCGGGGATTGTCCTGGCAGGACCTGGCCGACACGGTCAGCAAGCCGGTCGGCTGGGTGGCGGGTGCGCTGCTCGGGCAGCACCCACTGGACCCCTCGGACGCCGCGACACTGGCCGCGAAGCTCGGGCTGCCGGAGCGTGCCGCCCCGATCCTCGCGGCGCCGCGGCGCGGCGCGTCGGCCACGGCGACGGGCGCGGCCGGGCACCGGATCTACGAGGTGCTGCGGATCTACGGGCCGGGCTGAGGCCACGGGGGTGGGTGGGAGGCGGCCACGTCAGGCCGGATCGCCGAGTACCCGGTTCCGGCCGCTGCGCTTGGCCGCGTACAGGTTGCGGTCGGCCTGGCTGAGCAGGGACGCCGGAGTGGTACCGGCGCCGGTGACGGTCGTGACGCCGATGCTGACCGTGACAGGAAGTTGGCCGGTCAGTGCCCGCCAGGGGTAGCGGTGCACCGTGTGGCGGATCCGCTCGCAGCGCCCCAGCGCCTCACCGGCGTCGTCGCCAGGGATGACGAGGACGAACTCCTCGCCGCCCAGCCGGGCTACCGTCGCCGGCTCGTCGATGGCCTCGGTGAGCAGGGCCGCGACCTTCTGCAGTACCCGGTCACCCATCTCGTGGGACAGCGTGTCGTTGATCCGTTTGAAGAAGTCGACGTCGACGAGGGCGACCGACAGCGGGTGACCGTCGTGGGCGGCGCGGTCGACGAGGGCCGGCAGTTGCCCGTCGACGAAGCGCCGGTTGTACAGCCCGGTGAGCGGGTCGCGCAGCGCCATGTCGCGGAATCGCGCGGTGTCCCGGCGCCCCTCGCGGCTTTCGAAGACCAGCTGGGTCAGTCGGGCCTGAGCCTCGCGCTCGTCCGCGCGCAGCTCCTGGGCCTCGCTGTCGTACCGGCAGTGCTCCTCGTACGCCTCGCGGTACCGGCCGGCGGCCGCGTACAGCCGGGCCTGCTCCCGCCGGGCCCGGACCGCGACGCCGACCAGGCCCCGCTCGGCGCACAGGGTCCGGCACCGGTCCAGCGACACCTGGGCTCGGTCGCCGGCGCCGAGCTGCCGCTGCGCCTCGGCGAGGGTCAGCAGTATCTCCGGCAGCATGTCGCTCTCGGCGTTCCACTCGGCCGGCTCGTCCTGGACGAGCGGCAGCAGGATCCGCTCGGCCTCGGCGTAGCCGCCCCGCAGCATCTCGACCCGGGCGACGGTGTCCAGGTCCGCCGGGCGCAGCGCGATCCGGGCCCGGCCGACCAGCCCGCGCAGCCGCTCGACCAGCGCGACGGCGGCCGTCGTGTCGCCCTCCTGGTAGGCGGCATAGGCCATGTTGTTGAGCACGGCCCGGCTCACCTCGTGGTCGCCGGCGGCGGCGGCGATGTCGAGCGCCTCGGCGTGGTACCGGGCGGCCTCGGCGCCGGGGACGCCGTCCAGGGACATCGCGAGGACCACCAGGTGGGCTCCGCGGATGCGTGGCGGCGTGTCGTCGGGCAGGTGGTCGACCGACAGCGACGCGTGGCGGCGGGCCTCGGCGAGGTCGCCGATGCAGGTGTGCAGGATGGACAGCAGGAAGTGGCTACGCGCGAGCACGTAGGGGTCGCCGTGCTCGATGGCCCAGGCGTTGACCTGGTCGAGGATCGGCGCCGCCGCGGCGAGGTCGCCGTTGCGGGCGAGCGCGTCGGCGGCGACCAGCCGGGCCCGGGCCTGCAGGTCCGGGCGGTCGAGCGCCATGGCTTCCCGCTCGGCCTGCTCGGCGGGGGCGACGCGGGCGGTCCGCCGGTCGGTCTCCATCGTCAGCAGATGACCGGCGAGTGCGCCGGCCGTGACCGTCGGGGTGTTCCCGGATAGGTGTTGGCTGCTCACCCCCGTGCTATCGGCGGTTCGTGGGGCAACCTGAGCCGTGGTATGGCCGGGGTGCGCCGATCGGTACGTGTTCCGCCCGGCTCCGCGGACCCAGGCCGGCGGCTGCGCGGGCGGTGCCGCGGCGCGGGCCCGTGCGGTATGGCGCGGCTGCGGGGTCACCGTGTCCTTTCCGGTGCGCGGGAGCGTGGAGCACCAACGGCTGGCGATGTCAGTGACTAGGCCCGATTCTGGAACCGTCACCGGTGGGGAGTCAACGACTACCGGAAATATTCCGGAAATCGATCGGGTACCACTGCGGCCTCGGGGCGGTGCGGGCGCCGCTCGATCGTGCCCGACCGCGTCGCCGGCCGAGTAGTCCCCCGTGCTGTGCCGTCGCAGCTGGATGGCTCGTTCCCGGTGCCACGGCCGCCGTGAACGGTGTCAGGTGGGGATCGCGGTGCGTCGTCCCCGGCGTGGCGGGCGGGTTTCCGTTCGACTACCAAGTGACGAACGCCGATACTTGTGCGCCGAAACGAGTCGGTCCATACTCCGGAATGTTTCGGCTTCCCATCCCAACGTTTCCGCCCCCACCGTGCCGCCGCGTGGTGCCGTTCGCCATCCGGCACCGCCGGCCGCCGCCGCCCTCCAGGAGGCCATCCATGCATCCCGTCCCTCGCCTCGCGAAACGCATCGCCGTTCTCGCGGTGGGTGTCGCCACCGCCGCAACGGCCACGGTGGCGCTCGTCGCCACCGCCGCGCCGCCGGCCGCCGCGGCGAGCTGCGCCAACGGCTACGTCGCCCTGACCTATGACGACGGGCCGAACTCGAGCACCACCAACTCCCTGCTCAACGCCCTGAAGTCGGCCGGTGTGCGGGCGACCTTCTTCAATATCGGCTCCCGGGCGCAGCAGAACCCCGCGCTGGTACGCGCCGAGCAGTCGGCCGGCATGTGGATCGGCAACCACAGCTGGACCCATCCGCATCTGACCCAGCTCAGTGCCGCCCAGGTCAGCTCCGAGCTCAGCCAGACGCAGCAGGCCATCCAGCAGATCACCGGGACCGCGCCGAAACTGTTCCGGCCCCCGTACGGCGAGACCAACGCGACCGTCAAGTCCGCCGAGGCCCAGCTCGGGCTGACCGAGGTGATCTGGAGCGTGGACTCGCAGGACTGGAACGGCGCCAGTACCAGCCAGATCGTGCAGGCCGCGAGCACCCTGCAAGCGGGTGGCGTGATCCTGATGCACGACGGCTACCAGACCACGATCAACGCTATCCCGCAGATCGTCGCCAACCTCAACAGCCGCGGCCTCTGTGCGGGAATGATCTCCCCGGCGACCGGCCGGGCGGTGGCGCCCGACGGCGGGACCACCCCGCCGCCCGGTGGCGGTGGCACCACCCCGCCGCCCGGCGGCGGTACCGGCAGCTGCACCGCCACCTACGCCGAGACCCAGCGGTGGGGTGACCGGTTCAACGGTCAGGTCACCATCCGGGCCGGCAGCGCCGCGATCAGCAGTTGGACCTCCACCGTGACCGTCGGGTCCGGCCAGAAGATCTCCACCACCTGGAACGGCACCCCCAGCTGGGACGGCAGCGGCAATGTCATGACCATGAAGCCCAACGGCAACGGCAACCTCGCCGCCGGCGCCTCCACCACCTTCGGCTTCACCGTGATGGTCTCGAACGGCAACTTCGCCGCCCCCGCTGTCACCTGCCGCACCCCCTGACCCGACGTGCCGGGCCGCCCGGTCGGTGGTCGTCGCCATTGCTGTGCGCCAGCATCTTGACGGTGCCGAACGGGATTCCTAGGGTCAGAAACATTTCCGGAACAAGATTGAAATATTTCGATTAACTGTGCGCGGGGGCGCCGGTGTCGATCGTGGGCACGGCCGCCGGCCCACCTCGCCGCGGTGGCGCACCGGGTGTCCGCGCCCGGTGCGCCACCGACAGGCTGCGCCGCAGTCGGGCGCGGACTCCGCGGCGGCCGGTGGCACCCGCGGATTCGACCAGGGAGAGGAGACATCCGTCGTGGTTACCGCACAACGCTTACGCCGCACGCGCGGACTGGCCGGAGCGCTGCTCGTGGCCGTCGTGCTGGGCGGCACGGCCGTACCGGCGCCGGCCGGGGCCGCGGAGGCTGGAACCGTCGATGCCGGGGCCGTGGACGCCGGCACCACGAGTGCCGGGGCCGTGGACGCCGGCACCACGAGTGCCGGGGCCGTGGACGCCGGGATCGTCGACACCGCCCGGGGAAACGGGAACGTCGTCAGTTACACCTTCGACGACGGCCCCAACCCGGCCGACACCCTACGGCTGCTGGCCGTGCTGCGCCGCCACCACGTGAAGGCCGTGTTCTGCCTGTGGGGCGACCACGTGAAGGAGCACCCGGAGGTGGTGCGCAGGATCGTGGCGGACGGGCACACGCTGTGCAACCACACGATGCACCACGACGACATGGGCGCGTGGCCGGCCGATCGGATCCGCGCCGACCTGGTGGAGACGAGCGCCGTGATCAGGCGCGCGGTACCCGGCGCCCGGATCCCGTACTTCCGCGCGCCGTACGGCAGTTGGGGCGAGACGCCCACGGTAGCGGCGCAGCTCGGCATGCAGCCGTTGGGCTGGCGCCTGGCGATCGGCGACTGGGAGCCACCGGGCACCGAAGAGCTGGTCGGGCGCCTGACGGAAGGCGTGACGCCCGGCGCGGTCGTGTTGATGCACGACGGAGGCGGTGACCGCAGCCAGACGGTCGAGGCCGTCGACCGGACGATCCCCGCCTTCCGGGCCCGGGGCTGGCGCTTCGCCCTGCCCGCCCGGCACAGCTGACCGTCCGGCACACCCGACCACCCACGCTCAGCTGACAAGGAGGAACACCGTGCCCGAACCGAACCACGCCGGCCACAGCCGGCGTCGCGTCCTCGCCGGCCTCGCCGGCGCCGGGGTCGCCGTGGTGACACCGACCGCCGCCGGTGCCGCGCCGGTGTCTCACCCGGACAGTCCCGGCGCCACCTGGGTGGGCACCTGGGCGTCGGTGCCCACGGCGGTACCGGCGACGGCGGTGACCACCCTGGACAACCAGACGGTCCGGCAGGTGGTCCACGCCAGCATCGCGGGCGACGCGGTGCGGGTACGGCTGAGCAACGAGTTCGGCGTGCAGCCGGTCGTCGTCGGCGAGGCGCACGTGGCGCTGCGGGCTCCGGGCGGCGGTGCGACGGACATCCTGCCGGGTACGGATCACCGGCTCACGTTCGGCGGCCGGCCGTCGGTGACGATGCCCGCCGGCGCACCGGTGCTCAGCGACTCCGTCCCGCTGCGGCTGCCCGCCGGCGGTGACCTCGTCGTGAGCCTCCACCTGCCACGGCGTACCCCGGTCACGACCGTGCACGGCTTCTCGTTCCAGGACAACGTGATCGCCGACGGCAACGTCACCGGGGCGCGCTCGGTACGCGCGACCGCCACCGTCACGCAGTGGTACTTCCTGTCCGGGATCAGTGTGCGAACCCGCTCCAACGGCGCGGCGTCCATCGTCGCGTTCGGCGACTCGATCACCGACGGGGCCAACACCGCGGCCAACGCCAACCACCGCTGGCCCGACCTGCTGGCCGGACGGCTGCGGGCGGCCCCCGGTCTCGACGACCGGGGCGTGCTGAACCTGGGCATCGCCGGCAACCGGCTGCTGCACGACCCGAACCCGCAGGCCGGTAGCCCGGCCGAGGCGTACGCGGCGTACTTCGGCCAGAGCGCGCTGCGGCGTTTCGACCGCGACGTGCTCGCCCAGCCGGGGGCGCGGTACGTCGTCGTCCTGCTCGGCGTCAACGACCTCGGTCACCCGGGGACCGCGGCACCCCCGTCGGAGGTGGTCTCCGCCGAGGACATCATCGGTGCCCACCGGCAGCTCATCGCCCGTTCCCACGCCGCGGGGCTCGCGATCTACGGCGGCACCATCCTGCCCTTCAAGGACGACACGCTGGGCTTCTACAGCGCTGAGAACGAGCGCAAGCGGCAGGCGATCAACACCTGGATGCGTACGGGTGGTGAGTTCGACGGCGTGGTCGACTTCGACGCCGCGCTCCGCGACCCGGCCGACCCGCTGCGGCTGCTCGCCCGGTACGACGGTGGCGATCATCTGCACCCCAACGACGCCGGTATGGCGGCGATGGCCGAGGCGGTGCCGCTGCGCCTGTTCCGGTGAGGCGCCGCGCGGCGTGTGTCGGCCACCCACCGGGGCGATCGGTCGAACAGCCGACGGGGGTGGTCGACCGAACAGATATGGTGTGGCCCGTGAGCTCGGTGGAAAGAAACGGTGTGACGGTGGCCGGCCCGGCCGATGGCCGGCCGATGCTGTTCGCCCATGGCTATGGTTGTGACCAGAACATGTGGCGGTTCGTCGCGCCGGCCTTCGCCGACGTCCACCGGACGGTGCTGTTCGACCACGCCGGGTACGGGCGGTCGGACCCGCGTGCGTACTCCGTCGAGCACTACTCGTCGCTTTCCGCCTACGCCGAGGACGTGCTCGACATCGTGCACGATCTCGACCTGCGGGACGTCACGTTCGTCGGGCACTCGGTCAGCGCCATGATCGGGGTCCTCGCCGCGCTGCGCGAGCCGGACCGCTTCGCCCACCTCATCCTGGTCGGGCCCTCGCCGCGCTACATCGACGAGCCGGCGGACGGCTACGTCGGCGGCTTCACCCGCGCCGAGATCGACGAGCTGCTGGAGGCGGTGGACAGCAACTACCTGGGCTGGTCGCGGACCATGGCACCGGTGATCATGGGAAACTCCGACCGGCCGGAGCTGGCCGAGGAGCTCACCAACAGCTTCTGCCGGACCGACCCGGTCGTGGCCCGGCAGTTCGCCCAGCTCACCTTCACCTCCGACAACCGTGAGGACCTGGCGAAGGTGACCGTCCCGACCCTGATCCTGCAGTGCTCCGACGACGTGATCGCCCCGATGGCCGTGGGCGAGTACGTGCACCGACGTATCCCGGGCAGTGAACTGGTCGTCCTCACGGCGACCGGGCACTGCCCGAACCTCAGCGCGCCGGCCGCGACGGTCGCGGCCATCAAGGCTTTCCTGCGGGTCCCTTGATGGCTGTCGCCTCCGACGAGCCCGCCGGCCAGGCGGTGGGTGGCACCGCCGGTCCGATCGAGGAGAGCGCCGAGGAACTGTACGAGAACGCGCCGTGCGGGTACCTGTCGACCCGCCCGGACGGCACCATCGTCCGGATCAACCACACCCTGCTGGAGTGGCTCGGCTACGACCGCGCCGAACTCGGCCGGCGTACCTTCCAGAGCCTGCTGACCGTTGGCGGCCGCATCTACCACGAGACCCACGTCCGCCCGCTGCTGAGCATGCAGGGCTCGGTCCGCGAGATCGCCGTCGAACTGCTGCGGCGGGACGGGTCCCGGCTACCCGCCCTGGTCAACTCCGTCGTGCGGGCCGACGGGTCCGGCGCGCCGGCCGTGGTCCGCACCACCGTCTTCGACGCCACGTCGCGGCGGGGCTACGAGCGGGAGCTGCTCACCGCGCGGCGTGCGGCGGAGCGCTCCGAGCGGCGACTGGCGGTGCTGCACCGGCTGGTGTCGGAGTTCGCCGTGGCGCTGACCCCGGCGGACGTCGGCGAGGTCCTGGTCAGTACGGCCAGGCAGGAGACCCGCGCGGTCGGCGGCATGCTGTGGATGCTCACCGCGGACGGGGCCGCGCTGGTCCGGGTGAGCGCGGCGAGCCCGGTCGACGAGCCGCTGCTGCTGCGCACACCGCTGGCGGAGGCGATGCCGCACGTCGAGGCGGTCCGGTGCAACGAGATCGTCCTGCTCGACTCGGTCGAGGCGGCGCGCCGGGCGTACCCCCTGTTCGCCGTCGTCATGGCGGACGTCGGCCGGGCGGCGGCGCTGTTCGTGCCGCTCGCGGTGGGGGAGCGGGTGCTGGGGGCGGTGGGGTTCTCGTTCGACCGGTCCCGCGAGATCAGCGATGACGATCTCGAACTGCTGCGCACGCTCGGCAGACAGGCCGGGCAGGCGCTGGAACGGGCCCGGTTGCACGCCGAGACGGTCGAGCGGCGGCGGCAGGCGGAGTTCCTCGCCGCCCTCAGCCGCGACCTCGACCGCGCACCCGGCCTGCGGCAGCGGGCCGACCGGCTGGTCGCGGCCCTGGTCCCGGAGATCGCCCGGTGGGCCAGGGTCGAACTGCTGGACAACCGGGTGCTGGCCCCGCTCGCCGCCGCCGGAGGGGACCGGTCGCGGGTGGCTCAGCCACCGGTGATCCCCGGCGCGTCCGCCGCGCACGTCGCGGCGGCGCTGGCGCAGGGCACCCCTCAGGTCGCCGGCGTCGACGGCGTCGACGAGGCCGCGCTCCCGTTGCGGGCGGCCGGCCGGGTCGTCGGGGTACTCGTCCTGGGGCTGTCCGGGGCCGCCCACGCCCATGGGTTGACCGACTTCCTCACCGAGCTCGCGGAGTCGGCGGGGCTGGCGCTGGAGAACGGTCGCCTGTACGACCAGGAGCGGGAGAACGCGCACACGCTCCAGCGGGCGCTGCTGGCCGGGGAGCCGCCCCGGGACCCGCGGGTCGCCGTCACCACCCTCTACCGCCCGGCCGGCGAAGACCTCGAGGTCGGCGGCGACTGGTACGACGCGTTCCCGGTCGGTCCGGACAGGATGGCGCTGGTGGTCGGCGACGTCGTCGGCCGGGGCATCCGCGCCGCCAGCGTGATGGGACAGGTGCGCAGCGCCATCCGGGCGCTCGCCGCGACCGGTCCGACCCCGGCGGTCCTGCTGGAGCGGCTCGACCGGTTCGTCGACCGGTTCGAGGCCGGCCGCGTCTCCACCGTCGCGTACGGCGAGCTCGACCTGTCCACCGGCCGCCTGCGGTACGCCTGCGCCGGGCACCTGCCGCCGCTGCTGGTCGAGGCCGACGGCAGCCACCGGTTTCTGTGGGGCGGCCGGTCCGGGCCGCTCGCCGCCTCGGCCGGGATCAAGGCGCGCGGCGAGGACGAGGTGGAGCTGCGGCCGGGCTCGCGGCTGCTGCTGTACACCGACGGGTTGATCGAGCGCCGCGACCGTGGGCTGGAGGTGGGGCTGGAGCTGCTGGCCGAGGAGGCCGGGTGCCGGCACCGGGCGCCGCTCGGCGGCATCCTGCCGGACCTGGCCGCGGCCCTGGCCGATCCGCGCCACCGGGACGACGTGTGCCTGCTGTGCGTGGCGTTCGGTACCGAACCCCGGTTCGACCGTGAGGTGGAGGCGGACGTGGCGCGGCTGAAGGGCCTGCGCGACGACTTCCGGGCGTGGCTGGACACCGTCCCGGTGGGCGACGACGAACGTGAGGCCCTGCTCCTGGTCTGTTCCGAGGCGGTCGCGAACGCGATCGAGCACGGTTACCGCGGTGACCGGCACGGGGTGGTGTCGGTACGGGCCGAGCTGACCGGTGGGGTGCTCGAGCTGACCGTGCGCGACCGCGGGTCCTGGCGTGTTCCGGACCCGCGGACCGACCGGGGCCGGGGACTGTCGCTGATGCGCTCGTTGATGGACCGGGTCCTGGTCGAGCACGGCGCCGGCACCGTGGTGACCATGCGGCGGCGGATCGTATCGGAGGCGGCGGCGTGACGGTGGAGCAGGTGGCGCTCGACGTAGTCGCGGATGGCCACGTGGCCCACCTCGACGGCGACATCGACCTCGCGGTGGCCGACGCGATCGAGGCGGAGATCCTTCGGCGCACGGAGCCGTCGGCGGCCCTGGTCGTGGACCTCACCGCGGTGTCCTTCCTGGACAGCGCCGGGGTACGGCTGGTCGACCGGCTGGTGTACCGGCACGAGGCGGCCGGTTCGGGCGTGGCCATCGTCGCGCCGGAGGGCGGGTCGCCGCGCTTCAGCCTGCGGGTCTGCGGATTCCGGCCGGACCTGCTGGTGGACACCCTGCCGGCCGCGTTGCAGACGGTGGGCCGGCGGTAGCGTCGCCCCACACCGCGTCGGCGGGGTCCCGCTCACGGCGGGATCCCGTTCAACGGTCGGTCGGCGCCCGTTCGCGGTCGGCGGGCACCCGCTCACGGCTGGCGGGCACCCGCTCGCGGTGGCCGTCGTGCTGGACGGGCTCCTCGATGGGCACGAAGAAGCCGCGGATCGCGGGGGCGATTCCGCCGAGGCGGTTCATCCGCTTGGGCACCACCCAGCCGCCGTAGCCCAGCTCGCCGTGCCCGTGCGCGTCGGTGGGGCCCAGCGGCTGGTGCACCTCGACGAACCTGCCGTCGGGCATGCGCTGGAGGATCCCGGTCTCCACGCCGTGGGCGAGCACCTCCCGGTCGTGCTGCTGCAACGCCAGGCACGCCCGGTAGGTCAGCCAGTACACGATCGGTGGGAGCAGCAGGCAGCCGATCCGGCCGGCCCACGTCATCGCGTTGAGGCTGATGCGGAACTTGTAGGCGATCACGTCGTTGGCCGCCGAGAGGGTCAGGACCATGAAGAAGGCCACCGCCATCGCGCCCAGGGCGGTGCGGGTGGGCACGTCGCGGGGCCGCTGGAGCAGATGGTGCGGGCGGTCGTCGCCCAGCCTGCGGCGCTCCACCCAGGGGTACGTTATCGAGATCGCGATGAGCACCCCGGTCAGCACGACGCCGGCCCAGAAGATGGGCGGAACGGTGTGGTGGAGTGCCCGGATCTCCCACGCCGGCATCAGGCGCAGCGCCCCGTCGAGGAACCACACGTACCAGTCCGGCTGGCTGGCCGCCGACACCACCGCCGCCTGGTACGGGCCGTAGATCCAGATCGGGTTGATCTGGAAGACTCCGCCGAGGAGCGCGAGCAGGCCGAAGGTCAGCATGAAGAAACCGGAGCTGCGGATGGCGAAGCCCGGCACCATCCGCTCGCCCACGACGTTGTGCTCGGTGCGCCCCGGTCCGGGCCACTGGGTGTGCTTCTGCTTGACCAGGATCCCGAGGTGGGCGGCGACCAGCCCGAGCAGCAGCGCCGGGAGGATCAGGACGTGGGCGATGTAGAACCGGGTCAGGATCTCGGTGCCCGGGAACTCGCCGCCGAACAGGCTGGTGGCCACCCAGGTGCCGACGACCGGGACGGACAGGATGACCGCGTGCGCGATGCGCAGCCCGGTGCCGGACAGCGCGTCGTCGGGCAGCGAGTAGCCGGCGAAGCCCTCGATGAAGCCGAGCCAGAACAGCAGGGTGCCGATCACCCAGTTGATCTCGCGTGGGCGCCGGAACGCGCCGGTGAAGAAGATCCGCAGCATGTGCGCGACGATGCCGGCCATGAACAGCAACGCCGCCCAGTGGTGTATCTGGCGCATGATCAGGCCGCCCCGCACGTCGAACGAGATGTCCAGGGCGGACTCGTACGCGCGCGACATCGGGATTCCCCGCAGCGGCACGTACCGGCCGTGGTAGACCACCTCGGTCTGGCTGGGGTCGAAGAACAGCGCCAGGAACGTACCCGTCAGCAGCAGGATCACCAGCGAGTACAGGGCGATCTCGCCGAGTAGGAACGACCAGTGGTCGGGAAAGACCTTGTTCATGGCGGCGCGCACGGTCCGCGCGAGGCCGAGCCGGTCGTCCATCCATCGCGTGGATCGTGTCACCGTGGCGCCCCGGTCGGCGCCGCCGCGTCGGCTTCTTCTCAACATCGGTACCCCTCCGGCAAGCCTGGCTTCCTACCCGCTCCGGCCAGGCCAAACACACCGCCGGATCCGCACCCGCCGCGACCTGGGGAGGAGTCCGGTCGTCACGCCGTGACGGGCCCGACCGACGCGCCGTGGAAGGTCAGCTCCGCGTGATCGACGTCGTCCGGGTCGCCCGCGCAGTCGACCCGGACGAACTGGCCGGGCTGCAGCTCGCCCCACAGGATCCGCTCGGACAGGGCGTCTTCCAGTTCGCGCTGGACGGTCCGGCGCAGCGGCCGGGCGCCGAGCACCGGGTCGTAGCCCTTGGCGGCCAGGAACCGCCGGGCGCCGTCGGTCACCTCGAGCGTCATCTCCCGTTCGCGCAGCCGCGCCTCGACCCGCCGGAGCATGACGTCGACGACCGACCGGATCTGCTCCGGGCTCAACGGACGGAACACGATCGTGTCGTCGATGCGGTTGAGGAACTCCGGGCGGAAGTGCTGCTTCAGCTCGTCGTTGACCTTGACCTTCATCCGCTCGTAGTTGCTCTCGACGTCCTCGCCGGCCTGGAAACCCATCGAGACCGCCTTGGCGACGTCCCGGGTACCGAGGTTGGTGGTCGCGATGATCACCGTGTTCTTGAAGTCCACGACGCGGCCCTGACCGTCGGTGAGCCGACCGTCCTCCAGGATCTGCAGCAGCGTGTGGAACACGTCCGGGTGGGCCTTTTCGATCTCGTCGAACAGGACCACCGAGAACGGCCGGCGGCGCACCTTCTCGGTGAGCTGGCCGCCCTCGTCGTAGCCGACGTAGCCGGGAGGGGCACCGACCAGCCGCGACACCGTGTACCGGTCGTGGAACTCGCTCATGTCCAGCTGGATGAGCGCGTCCTCGCTGCCGAACAGGAACTCCGCGAGCGCCTTGGACAGCTCGGTCTTACCCACCCCGGACGGGCCGGCGAAGATGAACGAGCCGGACGGGCGCTTGGGGTCCTTCAGGCCGGCCCGGGTGCGCCGGATCGCCTTGGACACCGCGGCCACCGCGTCCTCCTGGCCGACGATCCGCTTGTGCAGCTCGTCCTCCATGCGCAGCAGCCGGGCGGTCTCCTCCTCGGTGAGTCGGTGGACCGGGATGCCGGTCCAGTTCGCCAGCACCTCGGCGATCTGGTCGTCGTCGACCTCGCTGAGGGCGTCGAGATCACCGGCCGGGAGCTCCGGGCGGTCGGCCCGCTGGCGCGCGGAGGTCATGCGGCGGATGCGCATCCGGGCGCCGGCCTCGTCGATCAGGTCGATGGCCTTGTCCGGCAGGTACCGGTCGGAGATGTACCGGTCGGCCAGGGTCGCCGCGGCGACCAGCGCCGCGTCGGTGATGGACACCCGGTGGTGCGCCTCGTACCGGTCCCGCAGCCCCTTGAGGATCTCGATCGTGTGGCTCAATGACGGCTCGCCGACCTGGATCGGCTGGAAACGGCGCTCCAGCGCGGCGTCCTTCTCCAGGTGCTTGCGGTACTCGTCGAGGGTGGTGGCGCCGATGGTCTGCAGCTCACCGCGGGCCAGCATCGGCTTGAGGATGCTCGCGGCGTCGATTGCGCCCTCGGCGGCGCCCGCACCCACCAGGGTGTGGATCTCGTCGATGAACAGGATGATGTCGCCGCGGGTACGGATCTCCTTGAGTACCTTCTTCAGGCGCTCCTCGAAGTCACCGCGGTAGCGCGACCCGGCCACCAGCGCACCCAGGTCGAGCGTGTACAGCTGCTTGCCGGCCAGCGTCTCGGGCACCAGGCCGGAGACGATCGCCTGCGACAGGCCCTCCACCACGGCGGTCTTGCCGACGCCGGGCTCGCCGATGAGGACCGGGTTGTTCTTGGTACGGCGGGAGAGCACCTGCATCACCCGCTCGATCTCGTTGCGGCGCCCGATGACCGGGTCGAGCTTGCCCTCGCGGGCAGCCTGCGTGAGGTTGCGCCCGAACTGGTCGAGCACCAGCGACGAGGCCGGAAGGTGGGCGCCGCTCCCGGCCCCGACCGTCGGCTCACCGCCCTGGTCGGCCATCAGCAGCCGCATCACCTGGTGGCGCACCCGGTTGAGATCGGCGCCGAGCCTGGTGAGTACCTGCGCGGCGAGGCCGTCGCTCTCCCGGATCAGACCGAGCAGGATGTGCTCGGTGCCGATGTAGTGGTGACCGAGCTGCAACGCCTCGCGGAGCGCCAGCTCGAGGGACTTGCGGGCGCGCGGCGTGAACGGGGCCGGTTCCGAGAGCGTCTGATGGCCCTGGCCGATGATCTCGGTGACCTGCTGGCGGACGTCCTCCAGTGAGATGCCGAGGCGTTCCAGCGCGTGGACGGCGACCCCGGCGTCGTCGTGGTCGCCGCCTCGGCCCTCACGGATGAGGCCGAGCAGCAGGTGCTCGGTGCCGATGTAGGGGTGATGCAGCATCCTGGCCTCTTCCTGGGCCAGGATGACCACTCGTCGTGCCCGGTCGGTGAACCGCTCGAACATGGGTCATCACATCCTCCGGCGGCGGCCATCCCTCACCACCGCGGAGACGTACCTACTCACCGAAACAGCGACGTTCACCCGTGTCGAGCCCGGGTTCTGTGCCATATCGCGCGCCCCGACACCGCGCGCGGCTGCACAGGGACGGCAGCGCGCTTTACTCCACCATGCTAACGCGCGGGCAGATTCCCGCACCTTCGGTGCGTGCGCCGGCGGTGCGCCGGCGCACGGCTACCGACCGGTTGGCGTGCCGGTATCCGGGGACGACGGTGCCCAGGTCGTCGGTGCGCGCGTCGCCTCGGTGAGCAGGTCCACGATCTCCCCGGTCGTCTCCGGCCGCGCGGGGCCGCCGGGGCACTCCTCGTACCCGAGGCGGGTCTCGCGGACGGTCACCGTGTAGGTGAAGCTGTCCCGGCACGCGGTGGTGGCTGTCGCCCGGGACGCCTCGTCGCGGAGGCGGGGGTCGGCGGCGAGGGTACGCAGGCGGTCGCGCTGGGCCTCGGTCAACCGGCCGGAGACGGTCCTGCCCTGGGCGTCGCTGCTGGTCCAGCGCCCGTCGGCCGAGACGGTGACGGTGTCGTGCACGCCGGCGAACCCGCCGGTACGGACCATGACGACGTCCTGGTTCGGCGGGGCGCCCGTCGGCGCGACGGGGTCGGGTCCGGAGCGGGTGCAGGCGGTGGGCGCGACGAGCAGCAGCAGCGCGAGGGCCGCGGCGCGCAGCGGTACGGACGGCATGGGGGTGCGACGCGCGGCGACCCCGACCGGTTCCACCGTTGGTTTGTCCGCCCCGACCCGGGGTACCAGGCGCCGTCCGGCGGGGCGGACGCCCGCGGCGGGGAGAGGCGTGACGGGTGCGTGGACGGCGTGGAGACCGGTACCGTCCGCACCAATGTTCCCGCCCGGCTGGACCGGCTGCCCTGGTCGGCCTGGCACTGGATGATCGTCATCGGGCTGGGTACGGTCTGGGTGCTCGACGGGCTCGAGGTCACCATCGTCGGCAACCTGTCGGGCCAGCTCGCCCGTCCCGGTAGCGGGCTGCACATCACGCAGAGCCAGGTGACGGGCGTCGCCGCCGCCCTGTACGTGGTGGGTGCGTGCAGCGGGGCGCTGGTCTTCGGCTGGCTGACCGACCGGTTCGGCCGCCGGAAGCTCTTCATGATCACGCTCGGCGTGTACCTGCTGGCGACCGGGCTGACCGCGCTGTCGTTCACCGTGTGGTGGTTCATGCTGTTCCGGTTCCTGACCGGGTTCGGCATCGGCGGCGAGTACGCGGCGATCAACTCCGCCATCGACGAGTTGATCCCGGCGCGCCACCGGGGGCGCATCGACATCGTCATCAACGGCACCTTCTGGCTTGGTGCCGCGCTCGGGGCCCTGCTCACGATCCCGGTCCTGAGCCTGCTGCCGGTCGGCCTCGGCTGGCGGACCGCCTTCGGGTCGGGAGTGGTGCTGGGCCTGGTCATCCTGTTGGTACGCCGCAACGTGCCGGAGAGCCCGCGCTGGCTGTTCATCCACGGCCGGGGTCGGCAGGCCGAGGACCTCGTCGCCGGGATCGAGCGGACGGTCGAGGCGGAGACCGGTACCCGGCTCGCTCCGGCCGGCGTGTACCTGACCATCCACCAGCGCCGTACCGTCGGGTTCCGCATGATCGTCCGGACCCTGCTGCGCCGCTACCCCCGGCGCGCGGTACTCGGGTTCGCGCTCTTCATCGGCCAGGCGTTCCTGTACAACGCGGTGACCTTCGGCTACGCCCAGATCCTGCAGACCTTCTTCGGGGTGCCGCCGGGCCGCACCGGTTACTACTACGTCGCCATCGCGGTCGGCAACCTGTTGGGGCCGTTGCTGCTGGGGCCGCTGTTCGACACGGTCGGCCGCAAGCCCATGATCGGCGGTACCTACCTGACCTCGGGACTGCTGCTGCTCACCACCGCGTACCTGTTCGCGCGCGGCTGGCTGACCGCGGTCACGATGACCGCCTGCTGGTGCCTGGTGCTGTTCGCCGCCTCGGCCGGTGCCAGTTCGGCGTACCTGACGGTGAGTGAGGTCTTCCCGATGGAGACCCGGGCCCTGGCCATCGCGTTCTTCTACGCCATCGGCACCGCCACGGGCGGTGTCAGCGGGCCGTTGCTGTTCGCGAAGCTGGTCGGTACCGGCCGGGTGGCCGACGCCGTCGTCGCGTTCGCGATCGGCGCGTTTCTGATGATCGCCGCCGGTGTGGTCGAGCTGTTCCTCGGCGTACGGGCCGAGCGCAAGGGGCTGGAGAGCATCGCGGCGCCGGTGACCGCGGCGGATGCCGGATCCGGGGGTACCGCCCCGGGAGACGGCGGGCGGTCCTGAACCGGGCGCATCAGCCATGGTCGCGATCGAGCTTGGTAGTTATGTCCGGTGGAATGCCGCGATGCCACAGTGGTCGTACGCTGCGTCTTATGTCCACTTCGTCTGCTGGAAGCGGTGAAGGTGTGGGTAAGTCGCGCGTGCCGGCCCGCGATGGCCACGGGCCGGGCCCACCGCTGTGGCCCACCCGTCGCGGGCTACACCGTCGCCGTCCCCGGTGGGGCGGGGTCGGGATCCGGGTGGGCCTGGCGCTCGTGCTGTTGGGGGTCGTGTGTGTCGGCGGCGCCGCCCTGTACTACCGGAGCCTCGACGCCGGCCTGCGGCGCACCGACGCACTCGGTGGAGCGCACGACCCGCGCGCGGCCCGCGCGACCGGTGGGGCGCAGAACATCCTGCTGCTGGGCAGCGACTCCCGCTACGCCGACGACCCCGCCCACACGGCCGAACCGGGCGACGCGCACACCGACACGATCGTCTTGATGCACGTCAACGCCGCGCACGACAAGGCCTATCTGATCTCGATACCCCGGGACCTGTACGTCGACGTCCCGCGCAGCGCCACCCACCCCGACTACGGCGGCACCACCGCAAAGATCAACGCGGCGTTCGCCTGGGGTGGCCTGCCGCTCGCGGTCCAGACGATCGAGGGTTACACGAGGGTGCGCATCGACCACGTGGTCATGGTCGACTTCGAGGGCTTCAAGAAGGTCGCCGACGCCCTCGGCGGGGTCGACGTGAACAACGGCCGGGAGTTCACCTCGATCGCCGAGCCGTACTACCGCACGTTCCCAAAGGGCACCATCCACCTCGACGGGGCGTCGGCGCTGGACTATGTGCGCCAGCGCCAGCAGTTCGCCGATGGGGACTACACCCGCATGTGCCACCAGCAGCAGTTCCTGAAGGCGATGCTGGACAAGGCGACCAGCACGGGCACGTTGAGCGACCCGCGAAAGCTGGACGCGTTCGGCAAGGCGGTGGCCAGGCTGCTGACCGTCGACAAGGGATTCTCGCTGGCCGGCACCGCCGTGCAGCTCCGTAAGATCCGCAGCTCCGACCTCACCTTCCTGGTCAGCCCCAACCTGGGACCCCGGATGGTCGGTGACGAGAGCGTGCTGGCGCCGGACGACGCGGCGGCCCGCACGCTCTACGACGCGGTGGCTTCGGACCGGGTCGCCGAATGGATCGCCCACAACGGCGCCGAGCTCGAAGAGAACGTATCCGCCGGCTGCGCCGGACAGTGACACGCGCGGGGTGTCCGGGGTGGGAAGTCCACACCGGGCACCCCGCAATCGCATCCAAATACCGTAATAACCGCCCAAACCTATGTTTGAGTGACCCGGCAGCGGCCATAGCGCTCCTGGCTCACCACACCGGAAACATCCCGGCGGTGCGGCCACCGTCTCCGTCCCCCTCCTGGTCGGGAGAAACGCATGCCGCCATACCGTACTCACGCGCGCGTGCTCGGCCTCGTCGCCGGTGCCGTCGGCGTCACCATGCTCGCTGTCGCCCTCGGCGTCTGGTTCGGTGACCATGATGGACACCGACCGGCAGAACGGGCGCGACCCCGCGCCAACGGCCACCCGATTGCCGCTGTCAGGTCATCGGCCGCACGCCCGTCGATCGCGCCCGCGGTGGCGCTGCCCGCCGCGGTCTTCACCCCGGGTGCGATCGCCAAGACCACCGGCACCGAAGCGGTGGCGCTCACCTTCGACGACGGACCCGGGCCCCAGACCATGCCGATGCTCGACCTGCTGCGCACCTGGGGGGTGAAGGCGACGTTCTGCCTGATCGGCGAGAACGTGCAGGAGCACCCCGAGCTGGTGCAGGCGATCGTCCGCGACGGGCATGCGCTGTGCAACCACACCTGGAACCACGACCTCTCGCTCGGCCAGCGGTCGCCGGACGAGATCCGCGCCGACCTGCAGCGCACCAACGACGAGATCCGCAAGGCCGTCCCCGGTGCGCCGGTCAAGTACTTCCGCCATCCCGGCGGCAACTTCACGCCCACAGCGGTCCAGGTCGCGCAGGACCTGGGGATGACCTCCATCGACTGGGACACCGACCCCACCGACTGGGACACCGCCACGTACGGCGTCGGCCCCATGATGGTCAACCAGATCGTCCAGACCGTCACAGACGGGGTGAAGCCCGGCTCGATCGTCCTGTCCCACGACGGTGGCGGCGACCGGACCAGCACGGTCGCCGCGTACGGGAAGCTCCTTCCCTACCTGACCCAGGAGCGGCACCTGCGACTGGTACCGCTGCCCAACTGACCGGAGCACCGGCGACGGCCGTCCACGGTGGGCGGCCGGCGCCGATGCGCGTCAGGGCAGGTTCGGCAGCGGCCACAGCCGGCCGGTCGTACTGTCGATCAGTGCGGCGCGGTCGACCCGCCCGGTGAGCGGGAGGATGTCGTAGACCGCGAGCGCGGTGGTGGGCAGCTGCTCCAGCCGGGCCCGAGGGGCGACCGAGCAGTGCGGCAGCCACATCCCCGTCTCGTACCGGGCGTGCACCAGCGCACCGGTGGCCCGGACGGCCTGCACCACCACCCGCTGCCGGGCCGGCAGGTCCACCGGTACTGCCGGGACGAGGCAGACCCGCCCGCGCCGGAAGGCACCGAGGGCGTCGAAGGTCAGCTCGAACGGCCCACGGTCCGGCAGCGCCGCCACCGCGTCGCGTACCGAGGTGGTGTCCCACCGCAGCAGCACCACGTACGACAGGTGTGGATGGTGCCGACCGTGCGTGTGCGAGCGAAGGGTCGCCACACCCCGGTCCTCGAGCGCGTCCCACAGGTGGCGCAGGATGCGTTCGGTGCGGCCGTCGAAGAGCAGGCAGACGCTGAGGGCCACGACCGACCCTAACCGGCCGGCGCCCGACCGTCACGGCGCCGACGGGTCGGCGGATTGTTGCCGTGATCGACTCAAGCGCGGCCGGTCACTGCCGATCGGAACCCCGGATGCCGTGCCTGCCTGCGAGGGGGATCATGGAACAGCTGGTGCGAAACGACCGCTACGAGGTCGCTGTCGATACTGCCAAGAACCGCCTCTACCTGGTGGTGAAGGGCTACTGGTCGAAGCCGCAGGAGGTGCCGGACTATGTGGACGACCTGGTCTCCGCGGCGCAACGGCTCCGCCCGGCGTTCACCATGGTCAGTGACTGTACCCAGATGCGGCCGCACCACGAGGACGTCATGCCGGTCCACCTCACGGCGCAGCAGGAGGTCATGAAGGTGGGGCTGGCCAGGGTCGCCGAGGTCCTCCCGGGTGCGGGCACCCGGCTGCAGGCCCGTCGGATGTCGAACAACACCGGGATGTTCAAGGCGGAGTTCGACGACCGCGCGGAGGCCGAGGCGTGGCTGGACTCCGAGCTGGCGAACTGAGCCGCGCCTAGGGAACCGCGTCGGCAGCGGGGGTGGAGAACACGCACCAGACCGCCTTGCCGTGCGGGGTCGGCCGGGTGCCCCACCGGTCGGCGAGGTGGGCGACGAGCTGGAGACCACGCCCGTGCTCGTCCTCCGGGGTGGGTCGCAGCTTGCGAGGCAGGAACGGCGCGGCGTCGTAGACCTCGAGGACGACGTGGCCGCCGGTACGGCGGATCCGCAGCTCGATCGGCGGCCGGCCGTAGACGACGGCATTGGTGACGAGCTCGCTGACCAGCAGCACGATCTCCCGGGCACGGGAGCGGGGAATACCCCAGTCGGCCAGGGTGTCGGTGGCGAACTGGCGCGCGTCGTGGACGGCGCGTTCCTCGGCCCTGATGCGGCGGATCACCGACGTGGTCTGCTGCGGCTGGCCGGTCACCTGGGCGAGGAGGACGGCGATGTCGTCGTCCGGCCCGCCGGGCAGCAGCCGCTCGACGAGCGTGTCCGGGACGTCGTTGAGCGGTGTGTCGACCTTCGTCAGCTGGGTGGCGAGCGCGTCGATGCCGGCGTCGAGGTCGCTGTCGCGCTGTTCGACCAGGCCGTCGGTGTAGAGCGCCAGGATCGCGCCGGTCGGCAGGGTGAGCTGCTCCTCGCCCAGGGTGTGCGGCCCGGTGCCCAACGGCGGGCCGGCGGCGTCGGTCAGCCGGCGTGCCGACCCGTCGGGGGTGACGAGTACCGGTGGCAGGTGACCGGCGTTGGCGTAGGTGAGGGTGCCGTCGCCGGGGTCGTAGACGGCGTACACGCACGTGACGATCTGGTCGTCGCCGAGGTCGCGTACGACGCCGTCGAGGAATTCGAGCACGTCCGCAGGGGGTAGGTCCAGCCGGGCGTACGCGCGCACGGCCGCCCGTAGCTGACCCATCACGGCCGCCGCGCGTACCCCTCGGCCCATCACGTCGCCCATCACCAGCGCGGTCCGGTCGGCACCGAGCTCGATGACGTCGTACCAGTCGCCGCCGACCTGGGTGCCTTCCACGCCGGCCTGGTAATAGGTGGCGACGTCGAGCTGGTCGGGGTCGAAACGGTGGGCCGGCAGCAGGCTGCGCTGCAGTTCGTCGGCGATGCGGTGCTCGCGGGCGGCGGCCTCCTGCGCGGCGGCCGCCGCGGCCAGCGCCCGCTCGGCGGCGCGCTGTTCGGTGATGTCCTGGATGCTGCCGCGCAGCCGGGCGGGCCGGCCGTCGGGCGTGACGTCGAGCTCCCCGATCGCGCGGTGCAGCCGTACCGTGCCGTCGGGACCGATCAGCCGCACCTCGAGGTCGAAGGGGTCGCCGTTCGTCGCCGCGTCGACCGCGGCGCGCAGCCGGTCGGCGTCATCGGGATGCACCCGCCGCAGTAGTGCGTGGTCGAATCCGCCGGTGCGCAGGTCGTCGAGGCTGAGGTGCATCTGGCGCACGTACTCGTCGGAGCCGACGATCGCGCCGGTGGCGAGGTCCAGTTCCCAGCTGCCCACGCCGGCCAGCCGCTGCGCCTGGTCGAGCAGCTTGCGGCTGCGCTCCAGTTCGGTGCGGGCCCGCCGGGACCGGTCGAGCTCGAGGTTGGCCCGGACCCGGGCCAGCAGTTCCCGCGCGGAGAACGGTTTGACCAGGTAGTCGTCGGCCCCCGCCTCCAGCCCTTCGACGGTCGCCTCGTCGCCGGCCCGCGCCGAAAGCATCACCACCGGTACGAGGGCCGTGGCAGGATCCGCTCGCAGCGCCTGCAGCAGCTCGAACCCGTCCAGGCGGGGCATCATGACGTCGGTCAGCACGAGGTCGGGCGGGTCCGCCTGGGCCTTGCGCAGACCGGCCTCGCCGTCCGGCGCGGTGTCGACCCGGTAGAGCTCGGCGAGCAGCCCGGCGATGTAGCTGCGCATGTCGGCGTTGTCGTCGATGACGAGTACCCGCGGCCGGTCGTCGTGCGGGTCGGTCACTCCGGACGGCCCGGCGCCGCGGCCGGCGGGCAGCGGCTCCAGCCAGCGGACCACCTCGGTGAGGAACGGCTCGGCCTGCCGACGGGCGTCGGCGGTACCGGTGCCCGGGGCCGCCGGCGTGGCGGCGGGCAGCGGGCGGCGCCGGACCCGTACGGTGAAGGTGCTGCCGCGGTCCGGGGTGCTGCGCACGGCGGCGGTCCCGCCGTGCAGCCGGGCCAGTTCGGCGACGAGTGCGAGGCCGATGCCGGACCCCTCGTGGGTACGTGACCGAGCGCCGGTGACGCGGTGGAAGCGGTCGAAGATCCGCGCCTGGTCGGCCGGATCGATCCCGACGCCGGTATCGGTGACGGCCAGTTCGGCGCTGTCGCCGACACGTCGCAGCGAGACGGTGATGCCCCCGGCGAAGGTGAACTTCAGCGCGTTCGACAGCAGGTTCAGGACGATCTTCGCCCACATCTCGCGGTCGACGGCGACCGGCTCGTCCAGTGGCGGGCAGTCGACGGTGAGGCTCAACCCGGCCCGCTCCACCGCGGGGCGGAACGTCTCGGCCAGGTCGACGGTGTGCCGGGCCAGGTCGAGCAGCTCGAAGCGGGGGCTGGCGGTACCCGACTCCAGCCGGGAGAAGTCGAGCAGCGTGTTGACCAGCCCGAGCAGCCGCTGTGCGTTGCGGTGGATGATGTCGACCCGGGACCGCTGTACCGGCGGCAGCGGAGCGTTCCGGTCGGCGAGCGCGTCCTCAGCGGGTCCAAGTAGCAGCGTGAGCGGGGTACGGAACTCGTGGCTGATGTTGGTGAAGAAGGTGGTCTTGGCGCGGTCGAGCGCGGCGAGCGCCTCGGCGCGCCGGCGCTCGGCCTCGTACGCGCGGGCGCTGGCGATACCGGCGGCGAGCTGGCCGGCGATCAGGTCGATGAAGCCGCGGTAGGTGTCGTCGAACGGTCGGTACCGGTTGAGCCCGGCGACCAGGAAGCCGTACGGGTCGCCCTTGCCCTGCTGGCTCAGCGGCACGACCCGGGCCTGGACGGGCGGCTCGCGCCAGGCGCCGGTGGGCAGGTCCGCGAAGCGCGCGCCGAGGTCGGTGACGGTGACCGGCCGCCCCTGGGCCAGCGTCGCGGCGGGCCAGGGCTGGCCGGCGGCGGCGATGTCGATGACTTTCGGCGCGGCGGGGTGGCCGTCGGGCATGCCGGACGTGCACGCCAGCCGCGCGGTCTCGCCGTCCTCGTCGAACAGGTACAGGGCGGTGAAGGGAAGGGTCTGCGTGGCGTCGCCGAGATACCGCCGGGCGGCGGCGAACACCTCCTCCTCGGTGCGGACGGGCGCGAGAGCCGAGCCTAGGTCGCGCAGTACGGCCATCCGGCCTTCGCTGACGACCTGGAGGGTGTCCTCGCTGACCACGCACAGTACGCCGGCGATCCGGCCGGTGTCGTCGGTGAGCGGACTGTAGGAGAAGGTGTGGTAGGTCTCCTCGACGTAACCACTGCGCTCGAGGAAGAGCATCAGCGCCTCGTCCCAGGTGGCGACCCCGGTGCCCAGAACGGTCTCGATCCGTGGACCGATGTCGGACCAGATCTCCGCCCACACCTCACCGAGCGGTCTGCCCAGCGCCCACGGGTACTTCGCGCCCAGGGTGTCGCGTCGGTAGGAGTCGTTGCAGAAGAACGTCAGCTCCGGCCCCCAGCCCAGCCACATGGAGAACCGGGAGCTCAGCAGGATCCGTATCGCCGTCTGCAGACTCTGCGGCCAGGTCTCCGGCGGCCCCAGCGGGGTCGCGCTCCAGTCCACCGCCAGCAGGTCGCGGCCGAGTTCGCCGGTGGTCCGAAGGACGTCGCGGATGTCCATACCGCCCCCGGCCGAGCGGTCACCGGGCTTGTCGGTGCCGGTCACCCGGTCTCTGGTTTCGCCGCCATCCGCCATCCGGCCGTCCTTCGTCACTCTGCCGATCTTCCCGGCAGAGTGGCCGTAGGACACGCGCCGCGGCGACAAGAGTACAGAAGGTGCGGCTGATCAGAGGTCGGCGGAGGACGTGGCGCTGTGCTACCGCTCCCGCTGATCGTGCCGTTCGCCGTTCCGGTGATCGCGCCATCCATCACCGGTGCGGCGAACACGAATCACCGGTCACGAATCACCGTGCGGTGAAACGGGACGAAACCGACGATAGTGGCGGTCCAGACACCTCGGGCCGGAATTAATGACGCGTCAGATAAGTTGTCCTGGGCGGATCCGCAGGGCCGGGACGACCCTCGCCGCCGAGTCAGGAGCGAGAGATGCAGTTCGGAATCTTCACCGTCAGCGACATCACGACCGACCCGACGAACGGCCGCACGCCGACCGAGGCGGAGCGGATCCAGGCGGTGCTCACGATCGCGAAGAAGGCTGAGGAGGTCGGGCTCGACGTGTTCGCCCTCGGCGAGCATCACAACCCGCCGTTCTTCTCCTCGTCGCCGACGACCACGCTCGCCTTCATCGCGGCCCAGACCGAGCGGCTGATCCTCTCCACGTCCACCACGCTGATCACCACCAACGACCCGGTGAAGATCGCCGAGGACTACGCGATGCTCCAGCACCTGGCCGACGGCCGGGTCGACCTCATGATGGGGCGCGGTAACACCGGGCCGGTGTACCCGTGGTTCGGGCAGGACATCCGCAACGGCATCGCCCTCGCCATCGAGAACTACGCGCTGCTGCGCCGGCTGTGGCACGAGGACGTGGTGGACTGGGACGGACGGTTCCGTACCCCGTTGCAGTCATTCACCTCGACGCCCCGGCCGCTCGACGGCATCCCACCGTTCGTGTGGCACGGCTCGATCCGCAGCCCGGAAATCGCCGAGCAGGCCGCGTACTACGGGGACGGGTTCTTCGCCAACCACATCTTCTGGCCCGCTGAGCACACCCGCCGCATGGTGGGCCTGTACCGCCAGCGCTTCGCACACTACGGCCACGGCTCCGCCGACCAGGCCATTGTCGGCCTCGGGGGACAGGTGTTCATGCGCAAGAACTCCCAGGACGCCGTCCGGGAGTTCCGGCCGTACTTCGACAACGCGCCGGTGTACGGGCACGGCCCGTCCCTGGAGGAGTTCACCGCGCAGACCCCGTTGACGGTGGGCAGCCCGCAGCAGGTGATCGACCGTACCCTCGGCTTCCGCGAGTACGTCGGTGACTACCAGCGGCAGCTCTTCCTGATCGACCACGCCGGCCTGCCGCTCAGGACCGTCCTGGAGCAGCTCGACCTCCTCGGCGAAGAGGTCGTGCCGGTGCTGCGCAAGGAGTTCGCGTCGCTGCGCCCGGTCCACGTGCCCGAGGCACCGACACACGCCTCACTCAAGGCCGCCCGGGACGCCGCCGCCGGCGCCGAGGGCGGTACCCGATGAGCGACCGCACCCTGGTGGTCATCTCGGCCGGCCTCAGCCAGCCGTCGTCCACGCGCCTGCTGGCCGACCAGCTCGCCGCCGCGAGTCGGGCCGAGGCCGACGCCCTGGGCCTCCCGCTCGACACCCAGGTGTACGAGCTGCGCGACCATGCCCACGACCTGACCAACCATCTCCTGACCGGTTTCCCGTCGGAGTCGCTGAAGCAGGTGATCGACGCGGTGGCCGGGGCGGACGGGCTGATCGCCGTCACGCCGATCTTCAACGCGTCGTACAGCGGGCTGTTCAAAATGTTCTTCGACGTCATCGGGGACACCACGCTGGTGGACAAGCCGGTACTGATCGGCGCGACCGGCGGGACCGAGCGGCACTCCCTGGCGCTCGACCACGCGTTGCGACCGATGTTCGCGTACCTGCGGGCGGTGGTCGTACCCACAGCCGTCTTCGCCGCTTCCCGCGACTGGGCCGGTGCACCGGCCGACGGCGCGCTGCGCGGTCGGATCCAGCGAGCGGCCCGCGAACTCGCCGGCCAGATCAGCCTGCGCGAACCCGTGACGGTCGCCGATCCGTTCGCGCTGTCCGCGCCGTTCGAGCAACTGCTCGGCGGGGAGTAGGCACCGCCGGCGCGGTGGTCGTCTGTCCTGCCGATGCGGGGTCTGTCGTCCCGGGAATGCCGTCGCGGGCAGGTGCGTGGGATCCCGTGCCGTCCGGCGGCTGCCGAACCGGTCGGTGACGATCGGGGAACGCGACCGAGGGCAGCGGCGTTGAGCCCAGAACGGTCGGGTCATCTGGTTGTATCGCCATCTGCCTGCATGGAGTGGGGTATGCGGCGGACGGCGGTGGCGTTGTCGCAAAGCCCCCGACGTGTCCGGGCCTTCTCTCGCCGCCTGTTTGCACCGACCCCCAGGAAACTCGAGTGGTGCTGGGACGTGACGCGTGACATGTCCCGCCGATTTGACGATCATGGTTCGCAGCACGTAGTTTTCTCTCTGCCCGCAGGGGCCGCCGGAGATCACTCCGGGGGCGCGGCGGGTGAACCAGGCGGGTGGCGCGGAGCGCCGGCCTCGACTGGAGCCCGACAGCGCGATCGTTTCACCGGGTCGGTGACCCGGTTTGGAGCGAGAGCGGAAGTCGGGTAGTGTAGACGGTCGGACAGGGAACCGGGCGAGGTGCGGTGCGGAAGCGCCGCTGCGGACGGCCTGTCAAATCCGAAGCGTGGACTGGTGGATGCCAGTGTGTGCTTCTGTGTGGTTGTTCTTTGAGAACTCAACAGGGTGCTTGTAAAGCCAGTGCCAAAGTTTGTTTGATACCCCGGCCGGCTGTCCCTCTTTTTTGGGGGGTGGTTGGTGGGATTCCTTTGGTGACAACATGTTTGTTGCCGGGACATTTTTCTGACAGTTTTTTGTTGGAGAGTTTGATCCTGGCTCAGGACGAACGCTGGCGGCGTGCTTAACACATGCAA
>NZ_JBLYUB010000042.1:0-48535 GCF_049999945.1 Planosporangium spinosum
CGGACCCGGGTGACCGCCGCGGCGCGGCCGCCCCAGGAACCGCAATGTCGCGAACATTGCGGCCTCGGGCCCGTGGCTAGCCGCAATGTCCGCGACATCGCGCGGATCTCGGCGCGCCGACGCCGCGGAGGTCGCGACCGGGCGCCGTCCGGACGGGCCGGCTGCGCGAGCCATGGTCGGCGACGTCAGTTCCGGTCGCCATTAGCGGCGATGAGGCGCAGGTGTCGCTCCACCGTGGCGGTGGTGCGGTCGACGTCGCCGGTGGCGAGGAGGTCGAGTAGGGCGCCACGTAGGACCGAGAGGGCGAGGGTACGTTCGGTGGTGCCGGCAGCGCCCAGTCGGACGTCGGGAGGCTGGGCGCTGGCGAGTACGGCGAGCCAGTCGTCGACGGTCTGGCGGGCGAAGTCGGCCCAGGGGCCGTCCGGTTCGGTCAGCGACCGAGCGTAGGCCTCGAGCCAGAGGGTCAGCAGTGGCCGGTGTGGTTCGTCGGCCAACCATCGCCATGTGGTTCTCACGACGGTCGCGAGATCGTGGTGTATTCCGTCCGCCTGGACCTGGTCGAGCAGGGCCAACTCGTCGGTACGGGCGCGGGCGAGCAGGGCTCGGATCAGAGCCTCTTTGGAACCGAACAGGAACAGCAGCACGCGTGGGCTCGATCCGACGGCGGCGGCGAGCGGGCGTAGCGACAGGTCGGCCAGGCCGTGCCGCAGGACGTAGCGGTAGGCGTGTTCGAGTAGTTCCTCCCTGCGCGGAGAAGGGGGTCGCTGTGCGTCGCTCATGGCGCTACTCTGCCACTGAAACGACCGTTTCAGTGGCGGTGGAGGCGAGATGAGCGCACAGATCGTGATCCGTCCGCTGGGCCACCCCGGCGACCTGGGCTGGGTCGTGATGGCCCACGGGGAGATGTATGCGGCGGAGTTCGGTTGGGACACGAGCTTCGAGGCGCTGGTGGCCCGGATCGTCGCCGATTATGCCGCTGACCGCGATCCGGTCCGGGAGGCCGCATGGATCGCTGAGGTCGACGGGCGTCGGGTCGGATGCATCTTCTGTGTCGCTGCCGATCAGGCCACCGCGCAGTTGAGGATTCTGCTCGTTGACCCGTCGGCACGCGGGATCCGCCTCGGTGGCCGGCTGGTCGACGAGTGCGTGACCTTCGCCCGCCGGGCCGGGTACGTGAGGATGAGGTTGTGGACCAACGATCCTCTGGTCGCGGCTCGCCACGTCTACCTGTCGCGTGGGTTCGCCCTGGTGCAGGAGGAGGCGCATCACAGTTTCGGCGTGGATCTCGTCGGCCAGGTGTACGAGCTGGATCTGCGGTCGGGTACAGACGATCCGGCCGCCCGTTCGGCGGAATCCGCGGCCGGTCGCGGTGGATGAGCCCCTCGGGAGGCCGTGGACGCGCAAACGGGTATGGGCCAGGCGACCGACGGCGGTCAACGTACGACGGCGGTCAGCGTACGACCGCAACCGGGCACTCGGCGTGGCGAAGGGCGGCGTCGCTCACCGAGCCGAGCAGCAGCCCGGTGAACCCGCCGTAACCCCGGGAGCCGACGACCAGTAGCTGCGCGCCGACGGATTCCCGCACCAGGAGGGCGGCGGCGTTGCCCTGCCGCAGCAGCCGCCGTACGGGTACCTCCGGGTGGCGCTTCTCCTGC
This sequence comes from Planosporangium spinosum, assembly GCF_049999945.1. Taxonomy (NCBI): domain Bacteria; kingdom Bacillati; phylum Actinomycetota; class Actinomycetes; order Micromonosporales; family Micromonosporaceae; genus Planosporangium; species Planosporangium spinosum. Next base: position 1,656 of record NZ_JBLYUB010000042.1, read on the forward strand.
TCGGCGAGGCTGTCGGTGAGCAGCTTGCGTTCGATGTCCGTCAGGTCGATGCGCTGGTAGGCGGCGAGGGCCAGGTCGATGGGGCTGGCGGCGGACGGGACCTGCCAGGCGTGCACGGCGGTCACGCCGACACCGCGCAGGGCGGCCTCCTCGAAGGCGAAGGTCACAGCCATGTCGGACAGGCTGGAACCGTCGACGCCGACGACGACCGGACCGCCGCCAGGATGCTCCGCGCCGTGGTGCTCGGTGTCGTGGTCGTCCGCGCCGCCGCGTTCGGGCTCGGGGCGTCCGACGTCGCGGTCGGCCGGTACCGGTGCGGGTGGCCGGACCACCACGACCGGGCATCGCGCGTGAGCGGCAGTCTGGATGCTCACCGAGCCGACGAGCAGGCCCCGGAACCCGCCCAGGCCCCGGCTTCCGACCACGACCATGGCCGCGCGTACGGACTCCGCGACCAGCGCGCCGGCCGCGTCGCCCTGGCAGGTGCTCGTGGTCACCGTCAGGTCGGGCGCTGCCGCGAGGACCCGGTCACGGGCGCGGGCCACGGTCTGCCCGGTGTCCGCGGGCGGTTCCGGCGGGCAGGGACCGTACGGTTGCCATTCGACGACGTGTACCAGACGCAGCGGCAGGTGCCGGCGGCCGGCCTCCGCGGCGGCCCAGTCCAGTGCGTGGCTCGCCGACGGCGAATCGTCAACGCCGACGACGATCGGTGTTTCCGGGGTGGTGGGCATGTCCGGGCCTCCGTTCGGTCCATCTCACCATCGCCCGTACCCGTGGTGGGCGTTAGTGGCCAACGGCCCTGTCGGCAAGGACGTTCGCCGTCCGGGCGGCAGGTGCCGTCGACGGTGCTGCCGGCGGATGCCGCCAGCGGTCATCGCCGGCGGAACCGCGGTTGCCCGGGGCGGATGGCCCACGCCGGAGGCACAAGGGCTCTTCCGAACCTCGGTGCCGGCTGGATCGAATGGGCAGATGACGAGCAAACCGCCGGCGGATCATCGGGTGCCGGTACTGCGGGTGGTCATCCGGCACCGACGGCGGCTGTCCTGGGTACAGGCGCTCGGGCTGGTCGCCGGGATCACCGCGCTGGTCGTGCTGGTCTCGGCGGCGCTGGTGACCCGTACCGATCCGGACCGCTTTCCCGACCTGGCGACCGGGCTCTGGTGGGCCATCGCCACCTTCACGACCGTCGGGTACGGCGACGTCGTGCCGGCCAGTGGCGCCGGCCGGCTGCTGGCCGCCGCGGTCATGTTGCTGGGCATAGGCTCCTTCGCGTTTCTCACCGCGGTCGCCGCGTCGGCGATCGTCATCGGTGAGGAGCACCGCATCGAGGACGAGGAGCAGGAGATCGAGCGGGTACAGGATCTGGTGCTCGCCCGGCTACGCGCGATCGACGAACGGCTGGACCGCATCGAGAAGGCACAGCAGCGCGGAATGGTCGGAAAGATGGGGGCGGCACAGCCGGTCGACCCGCCCCAGCGCGACACGGAGCGGATGCGGGACACGGAGCGGTTGCGGGACACGGAGCGTGACACGGAGTGGACGTGTGACACGGGGCGGATGCGGGTCACCGCTGACGGCCCGGGCTCCACCTCAGGCGGTGACCGCCCGACCGGCTGAACCGCCCGTGCCGCCGTCAAGATCGATGCAATGTCGCGAACATTGCTGCTACCGGAGCGTCGATGGCAGCAATGTTCGCGACATTGCGTGGGGAGGCGTGTGGCGTCACGACTCCAGGTCGGTGGTGGCGGCGAGGTCTGCGCCGGCGTGGCGGGGCGTACCGGCCGCAGGGGTGGCACCGGCCGGTATCCCGAGGCGCAGGCCGAGGATGGGCTGACCGGTACGGCCGATGAGATCGCACAACAGTTGCCGGGTGGCAGGCACCTCCACGACGTCGCTCATCGGCGAGGCGGCCAGCCGGTCGATCGTCGCGGTGAGCAGGACCGCCGACAGCGCCTCGCCCGCGGCCAGCCATGCGGCGGGGGTGTCGGCATCGGCGAACAGGATGGCGTACCGGGCGTACCGGTCGGCGAGGCCGCTGACGGCCGGCCGACCTACCGCGTCGGGGGCGAAGTCACGCACCGGTACTTGGCGCGGTCCGACCGGGCCGGCCGTGTCCACCGGTACCCCGGTGCCGGTGGACACGGCCGCGCCGCGAGTCCAGGCGTCGAGCTCGGCCCGGTACGCGGGGTCGGCGAACTCGACCTCGGCGGCGTGCCCGGCCGCCACGGCCAGCAGTGCCACGCTGTCGGGCGGCACCAGGTGCAGGTGCGCGCCGTACTCCTCGGCGGCCGCACGCAGCCGGTCGAGCGCGGCGTCCGGTACCGGCCGGTCGGCGAAGGGCCGACGGTCGGTGTGGCGCAGGGCGATGGCCTGGAGAAGGCGTACCGCGGCCGGTGGACCGGAGACGTCCCCGGCGATGCGCACGACGGCGAGCAGGTCGGGATCGTCCGGGTCGGGCCGGTGCGACACGACGGGTACGTGCCCGGCGCCGGCCAGCGCCACCCGGGCGTGGTGCAACGCCGCGCCGCAGCTCACGGTGAGCATGCGTCCCTCGGAGTCGACGGCGGCCAGCTGCCGTTCCCGGTCGGCGCGCAGCTCGGCCAGCTCGTCATGGATGCGCCAGCGCCACGGCTGAGTGTTGAAGATTGACGGCGCGCGCTGTGCCGCCATCGCCGCTCGCGTCAACGCGCGTGTCGCGGGACCGACCCGCGTCGCCGGGTTGCGGTCGGTCAGCTCGATCGTCGCCATTCAGGATCTCCTTCGTCAGCCCCACTAACGGTGACCGGTGGTCGCGGTCCGTACTAAGGCCGTTCGGCCCCTCTTGTCCCGGCCGTCGGCACGGGGGCGCCGCCGTGGACGCGTGCCGGCGCGGCGGGGTATGGAGAACGGGCCCGCCGGTCCTGTCGCGCCGGGCTGTGTGGGCCTGGGTACCGCGCGGCGGGTGGCGCACGGCGATGGTGTGGCCTGGCGGGATGCGACGGAGTTCGCCACGGTGGTGCAGGCGGCTGAGCCGGGGAGCGGATCAGGAGATGGTCTCGGCGGCCTCGTCCGGGTGGCGTCGCGGGGCCGCCGGCACCCCGCTGGCCGGCTCGGCGACGCCGACGCGCAGCACGAGGAACGGGTACCCGATGCCGCCGAGCAGGGCGCCCAGCCGGGCGCGGGTGGTGGGTACCTCGACGACGTCGCTCATCGGTGACACCGCGAGGTTGTCGGCGACGGCGGTCAGCAGGACCGTCGAGAGCGCCTCGACGGCGCGCAGCCAGGCGTGGCGGCGAGCCAGGTGAGCACGTCACGGCCCATGGTAGATGGCAGCTGATGCCTGGCCGGCGGACCACGGCCGGCGACCGGCAGTGCCGGCCGCCGGCCGTGCGGTGTGGCATCCGTCGCGGGGTCCGCGCCTCGGGGCCCTCGGTCCCGGCCGTGCCGGACCCGGGGCGTGCGGCCCGCGGCTACCGGGTATCGGGTCTGCCAGCGGCTCTACCCGACCACTCCCGTCAGGTGGTGGTGCAGGCCTGGCCGTTGAGGGTGAACGAGGTGGGGTTGCCGGTGTTGCCGGTGTGGGTGGCCTGGAAGCCGATACCGACCGAGCCGCCCGGCGCGATGGTGCCGTTGTAGCTGGCGTTTCTCGCGGTGACCTGGCCGCTGGTGGGTGAGTAGGTGGCGTTCCAACCGGACGTGATGGTCTGGCCGCTGGGCAGGGTGAACACCAGGGACCAGCCGTTGACCGTCGAGCTGGCGGTGTTGGCGATGGTGATGGTGGCGGTGAGGCCGGTGTTCCAGGTGTTGGTGGTGTAGGTGATCCGGCAGCCGCCGCCGGTCGCCGGTGGGCTCGACGGCTGGCCCGGCGTGGTCGTGGGGGACGGCGACGTGCCGGGGGTGGTGGGGGTCGAGGTCGGCGGCGTCGCGGTGGTCAATCCGAAGAACGCGACCGCGGCAGCGGCCATGCCGCTCATCGGCAGGCTGTGCCCGGCGCCGGACACGCTGATCGCCTCCACCCGGACCGTGCCGCTCGCGTCGGCGAAGCGCCGTCGGGTCCAGCCCGACTGCGGGGTGTCCGTGGACGTCGGTGTCTGGCTCAGCCCGAACACGTCGGTCCACTGCTCGATCTCCTCCTGCAGCAGCTGGTACGGCACGAGGGTGTCGTTGGTGCCGTGCCACAGCTGCACCCGGGGGCGGGTGCCGGTGTAGCCGGGGTACGCCTGCCGGACCGCGTCGCCCCACTGCTGCGGGGTCCGGTTCATGTTCCCGCCGGTGCATTGGCTGCTTCCGGGTGGGTAGTCGGCCGCACTGGCGAAGCAGTTGAAGGGCACGCCCATGAACGCGGCGCCGGCGGAGAACACGTCGGGGTAGAGGGCGAGCATCTCGTTGGTCATCATGCCGCCGGACGAGCTTCCGGTGGCGTAGACCCGGCTCGGGTCGCCACCGTACTGCCGCTCGGCGTAGGTCACCATCGACATGATCGAGACCGGGTCGCTGCCGCCGTCACGGCGCTTGGCCGCGGCCGACCAGGTGTCGAAGCAGTTGCCGAACCCCGCCTGCTGCGTGGCGGTCGGGTAGATGACGATGAACCCGTACCGGTCGGCCAGGGAGGCGAACTCGCTGCCGGAGTAGAAGCCGGGGCCCGAGCCGCCGCAGCCGTGCATGGCCACCACGATCGCCGGGCTGGCCTGTGCCGAGTTCGGGACGTAGATGTGCATCCGCATGTTGCCGGGGTTGCTGCCGAAGTTGGTCACCTCGGTCAGTGACGCCGCCGCGGCCGGTCTGGTCAGCGCCGGGACGACGACCGCCAGGCCGACCACGGCCGCGGCGGCGGCCAGGCCGGCGAGCGCTGTTCGGATGGTTCTCATGGTCTGCTCCTTCCTTCTGGCCGGAGGCGGCTGGACCGGCGCGCGCGGGCGGGAGCGCGCCGCGGCGCCGGCGACCGGTGGTCCCGGTACGGGTCCAGCCCGGTCTCCCTGGCCGTCGCTCCCCGTCGCTGCCGACGCGGCGGGGAGACCCGAGTGGTGGGTGTTCGCCGTGCGGGCCCTGGCGTGCCGAGATGGCGGCTGGGCGGGGTGTCCGACCAGCCGGCCCGCTTCTGAAGATGTGTGTCAATTAATGTCCCGGTCGGGTCACGAAATGTCAATCGATGTTTGACGATATCTTCACGACCGGTGGGGTTTGGAGATGGCCGAGCGGGCGCGGATGGAGGAGGTGCTGCGGCCGCTCGGGGTGACGCCGACGCGGCCGGCCGGGGGTGGCGCCGCCCGACGAGGCCGCGGGCGACACCGTGCGCCCGCACGTCACCCTGCTCCGCGCCCAGCGGCGGCTACAGTCGACATCGATGTCAATGCCCGACCGGCGGAGTGTTCCCGTGATGAGCTCGTTCGATGTCGAAGAGATTCTCCCCGACGTCGCGCTCGGGCCGGTGCGGTTCCCCCGCCGGCAGGCCAGCGGCTCGCCGCAGGGTCTGGCCGTGACCCTGCTCGCCGACTACACCTTGCGCAACCGCGCCTCGTTGCCGTCCGCGGCGATCGTGGCGCTGCTCGCCGAGTCGAAGGTGACCGCCGGCGGCGCCCGTACCGCCATCAGCCGGCTCGCCCGGCGGGGCGTGATCGAAAGCAGCCGCCAGGGGCGGCACACGCACTACCGGTTGACCGAGCCCGCCGCCACCGCCCTCTCCGTCGGCGGGAGGGGCGTCGTCGGGTTCGCCACGACGGCGGAGTCCTGGGACGGTTGCTGGACCCTCATCGCGTTCTCGATGCCGCAGGAGGGGGAGTCCGAGCGGCGGGCCCTGCGCGGCCGGCTGCGCTGGTTGGGCTACGCGCCGTTGTACGACGGGCTCTGGGTGTCCCCGCGCGGTCTGTCGACCAGGGCGGCGGCGCTCGGCGGGATCAGCGTCGGGACGATGACGGTGTTCCGGGCCCGCCTGGTCGACCTCGACGGTCCGGCCAGCCGCGACCCGCTCGTCGCCTGGGACCTGGCGAGCATCGGCGAGCACTACGACGCGTTCGTGCGGCGGTGGAGCCCCCTGCTGCCGCGGGTACGTTCCGGCAGGGTCAGCGGCGCCGAGGCGCTCCGGGCCCGTACCGAGGTGATGGACATGTACCGGCGGTTCGTCGTCGTCGACCCCCGGCTGCCCATGCGGCTGATGCCCGAGGGGTGGCTGCGGGAGCACGCGCGGGAGGTGTTCGTGGAGATCTACGACGGTCTGGCGGAACCGGCGCTGCGCCACGTCCTGCGGACCGTGGCCCGGTTCGTCGACGGCCCGCGGCCGGGCATCGGCACGCACACCGTGGCCGAACTGCTCGAGGGCCTTCTGCCCGTTCCGCGCCCGGCCGACGCGATGGCGGACGCTCGGTAGCGGTCGCTACCGGGGCGCCGCGCGGCGGTCGAGCACCTGGTCGCCTGGTGCCCGACCGCTGCGCGGGCTCTCAGTGCCGGAAGCTGCTGACCGCCGCGCGCAATTCATCCGACATCCGGGTCAGCTCCGCCGCCGCCTCCCGCGTCGCGGACGCGGCGGTGCGGGTGCTGTCCACTTCCTGGACCACCCGGCTCATCACGTGAGCGATCTGCTCGCTGCCGCCGGCCGCGTCCAGCAGGTCGGTGCCCATGCTCGCCGTGGTCGCGCTCTGCTGCTCCACGGCCGAGGCGATGGTGGTCTGGTAGCCGCTGATCCGCTCGACGACCTCGTTGATCTTCGCGATGGCCTCGACCGCGCCGGAGCTGTCGGCCTGGATCGCCTCGATCTGCCGACTGATCTTGTCGGTGGCCTTGGCGGTCTCCTGGGCCAGGTCCTTCACCTCACCGGCGACCACGGCGAAGCCCTTGCCGGCCTCGCCGGCGCGGGCGGCCTCGATGGAGGCGTTCAAGGCCAGGAGGTTGGTCTGCTCGGCGATCGACGTGATCACCTTGACCACGTCGCCGATCTCTTCCGAGGAGGTGCCGAGCCGGGTCATCGTCTGTTCGGCGGCGCCGGCGAACGTGACCGCCTCCTCGGCGACCCGGGCCGCCTCGGCCGCGGTACGCGAGATCTCCTGGATCGACGCGCCCATCTGCTCCGCGCCGCCGACCACCGCCTGGACCCGCTCGGAGACCCGACCGGTCGTGGCGCTGGCGTCGGCCACCTCGCTCGACGTGCGCTCCACGCCCTCGGCCAGCACGTCACTGGCCTGGGACAGCTCCTCCGCCCGCTGGGCCAGCGCGGCGCCGTTGGTGGCCAGCATGTCGACCGTGGTGCGCATCCGATCGGTTGCCCGGTGCAGCGCGCCGGCCATCTCCCCGAGCTCGTCGCGGCTCTTCACGTCGGCCCGTCGGGTCAGGTCGCCGTCGCCCACCGCGGTCAGCACCACGTGCACCCGGCGCAGCGGCTGGATCACGGCCTCGCCGATGAGCACGGCGAGACCGATGGCCAGTAGCACACCGAAGCCCAGAGCGGTGAGAACCACCAGTCGCGCCCGGTCGTACGCGGCGTAGGCCGCGTCGAGTTGCTGGCGCGCCGCGGCGTCGCGTGCCTGGGTCAGCTCGGTCAGCGTCTTGGTGATCTCCGCTATCGTCGGCGTCATCTGCTGGCTCCGCAGCGCCTCGAACTCCGCCATCCGCTTCTGGGCGGCGAGGGAGTCGCCCTGGGTGCGCAGCTCGCGGTAGCGCTGCCACAGGGTCCTGAATGCCGCGAGCCGCTGACGCTCGGCGCTGGTCAGGTCTCGCTTGCCGTAGCTGGCAAGGACGCTGTCGATGCGCTTCTCGTCGTCGGCCACCGCTGCCGTGTACTGCTCCTTCGCCTGCGGGGTGCCGGCCGTGGCCCGGGAAAGGCCGTCCATACGGGCCTTCTGCACGACCTCCCGTAGGTCGGCCAGATCCTGGGTGGGCAGCACGCCGCGGCGGTGCACGTCCGCGGCCTGGTTCTTGAGCACCGACATCTGGGTCAGGCCGAACAAGCCGACAGCCATGGCCACGAGGATCATGGCGACCATGGCGAAGCCGATCTTCTGGCGGATGCTGATCGAGCCCAGGATGTCAATGGCCTTCCGCCTCATCGGCGTCGCCCCGTCCTTCCCTACATGAGTTCCCTGTGTCGGCGGGATCGGCACGGGCGTGGCGCAGGTGAGGGTTATCCGGCGACTTGCCCGGACCGGCCATCGGCCGCGTCACGCCCGGCGGCGGGCCGGCGCGATGACCTTCCTCGGCATCCTCACCCGGATGCTCGGTCCGTCAGCGCAGCCCGAGCATCCGGGCGGCGTTGTCCTTGAGGATCAGCGGCCGTACCTCCTCCTTGATCTCCAACTTCTCGAAGTCGGCCCGCCAGCGGTCCGGGGTGATCACCGGGAAGTCGGAGCCGAAGAGCACCTTGCGCCGCAGCAGGCCGTTCGCGGCGCGGACGAGCTGGGGCGGAAAGTACCTGGGAGACCAGCCGGACAGGTCGATGTAGACATTCGCCTTGTGAGTCGCGATGGATATGGCCTCGTCCTGCCAGGGCACCGACGGGTGCGCCAGCACGAGCGTCAGGTGCGGGAAGTCGGCGGCCACGTCGTCGAGCAGCATCGGGTCGGAGTACCGCAGCTTGATACCCCGCCCGCCGGGCAGCCCGGCGCCGATACCGGTCTGCCCGGTGTGGAACAGCGCGGGGACGCCGAACTCCTGCAGCGCCTCGTAGAGCGGGTAGTAGCGGGGGTCGTTGGGCTCGAACGCCTGGAGGCTGGGGTGGAACTTGAACCCGCGCACCCCGTGCTCGGCGACCAGCCGGCGGGCGCGGGCAACGGCGGCCTTACCGGCGTGCGGGTCGACCGAGCCGAACGGGATCAGCACGTCGGCGTGCTCGGCGGCGGCGTCGGCGATCTCCTCGCTGGACAGCGGGGGATGCCCGGTCCCGGCGGGGGCGTCGACGGTGAACACCACCGCGGCGGTACGGCGGGCGCGGTAGTGCCCGGCGATCGCCGCCACCGTCGGGGTGCGGTCGGAGCCGGCGTGAAAGTACTTCGCCGAGGCGTCGAGCAGTTCCTGGTCGAGCGCGTAGCAGCCGTGGCCGTCCTGCTCGACGTGCACGTGCACGTCGATGGCGTCGAGTGCGGCGAGATCCATGCGTGCCTTCCTGGAGGAGATGCCGGACCGGGGGAGCGGCCAGGGATGTGTCGGGGGAGAAGCGGCCAGGGATGTGTCGGGGGAGCGGTCAGGGAAGCCGGGTGCGGGCCTTGGCGGCGAGCAGGGCGGTCAGGACCGCGTCACGGTGGGCGACGAGCTCGGCCGGGTCGATCCCGGCGAGCTCCTCGTCGATCCCGGCCACCAGCTTCGCGACGAGCTCACGCGTGAGCGTGACCTGGCCGAGGTCGCGCCACCACGCCTCGGTGGGCGGGCCGAGGTGCTCGAGGACGTGGGCGAGGCCGCCGGGGCCGCCGGACAGGTGCTGGTTGAGGAACGGTCCGAGCACCGCCCACCGCAGCCCGGGGCCATGGGCGATGGCGGTGTCGATGTCGGCCACCGTGGCGACGCCGCGCTCGACCAGGGAGTACGCCTCCTGCCACAGCGCGGCCTGCAACCGGTTCGCGACGTGTCCGGGCAGCTCCTGGCGCAGCCGGATCGGCCGCTTGCCGACTCCCGCGTAGAAGGCCAGGGCCGTGGAGACCGCCCGCTCCGCGGTCTCTCTCCCCGGTACCACCTCGACCAGTGGGATCAGGTGCGGCGGGTTGAACGGGTGCCCGACGACGACCCGCTCCGGATGCCGCGGGCAGCCACGCGCGATCACGCTGGGCAGCATTCCGGACGAGCTGGATGCCAGTACCACGGCGGGCCGGGCCGCGGTGTCGAGCGTCGCGAACAGCGCGTGCTTGACGTCTTCGCGCTCCGGGCCGTTCTCCTGCACGAAGTCCGCGTCCGCGACCGCCTCGGCCGGGTCCGGGGTGAACGTGAGCCGGTCCGGCGACGCGCCCTCGACGGGCGTGAGGGCCGACCAGTGTGCCGCGACGTCGGCGCGCAGCCGCTCCTCGGCCCCCGGCGCCGGGTCGGTCGCCACGACATCGAGGCCGTGGGCCAGGAAGTGGGCCGCCCAGCTCGCCCCGATCACCCCGGTGCCGACGACGGCGACCCGGTTGACACCGGCCACGCTCATCGCCGCACCCTGGCCGCGGCGAGGGCGGCGAACGCGTCGAGCGCCGTCGGGTCGGCGAGCACGTCGCGGCTGGCGACGTCGTCGGGCGCCGCGCCGAGCAGGATCCGCTTGACCGGCAGCTCCAGCTTCTTGCCCGTACGGTTACGCGGCACCACCGGTACCGCCGTGATCGTGTCGGGAATGTGCCGGGGTGACAGCTGCGTACGCAGGGCGGTGCTGATCCGCCTGTGCAGCGCGTCGTCGAGCGCGACGCGAGCGCGCAACTGGACGAACAGCAGCAGCTCCCCGTTGCCGCCCGCCGGGTCCTCCAGGTGCACCACCAGGCTGTCGACGACCTCCGGCAGCTCCTCCACGACGCGGTAGAACTCCGCGGTGCCCAGCCGGACGCCGGCGCGGTTGAGAGTGGCGTCGGACCGTCCGGCGACCACCGCGCTGCCGACCGCGGAGAAGCGCACCCAGTCGCCGTGCCGCCACACCCCCGGGTACACGTCGAAGTAGGCGCTCCGGTAGCGCTCGTCGTCGCGGTCGTTCCAGAAACCGACCGGCATCGACGGCATCGGCGCGGTGATCACCAGCTCACCCAGCTCGCCGACCACGGCGTTGCCTTGCTCGTCGAACGCCTGCGCGGCGACCCCCAGGCAGCGGCCGGAGATCTCTCCGGACCACACCGGCTGCAGGGGACCGCCCTGCATGATCCCCGAGCAGACGTCGGTACCGCCGCTGCCGACGTTCAGCAGGACGCCTGGCCCGAACTGTTCGGCCACCCACCGGTAGCCCTCCACCGGCAGCGGGCTGCCCGCCGCGCCGATCTGGCGGACCCGCGACAGGTCGAACTCCGCCGCCGGCCGCACGCCCTCTTTGCGGCACGCCATCAGGAAGCCGGGGCTGGCGCCCAGCAGCGTCGCCTGCGTCTCGGCGGCCAGCCGCCACTGCCAGCGCAGGTCGGGGTGGAGCGGGTTGCCGTCGACCATCACGATCGACGCCCGTACCAGCAGTGCCGACACCAGCGCGTTCCACATCATCCAGGCGGTGGTGGAGAACCACAGGATCCGGTCGCCCGGGCGCAGGTCCCAGCTCAGCCCGTGGTTCTTCAGGTGCTCGAGCAGGATCCCGCCGTGGCCGTGCACGATCGCCTTCGGCTTGCCGGTCGTACCCGAGGAGAACAGCACGTACAGCGGGTGCGCGAACGGCACCGGGTCGAACGCCGGCTCGCCCGGCTCTGCGAGCAGCGCGTCCCAGCCGACCGTGTCGGGCAGGGAGTTCTTCCCGTACGGGACGTGCACCACGTGCCGCACGCCTGCCAGGCCCGCCCGGATCTCCGCCACCTGATCGCGGCGGTCGACGTCCTTGCCGCCGTAGCCGTACCCGGCCACCGCCAGCAGCACCGTCGGCTCGATCTGGCCGAAGCGGTCGACGACGCTGCGGGCGCCGAACTCCGGCGCACAGCTCGCCCACACCGCCCCCAGGCTCGCCGTGGCCAGGAACGCCACCAGCGTCTCCGGGATGTTGGGCAGGTACGCAACCACCCGGTCGCCGCGGCCCACCCCGAGCCGCCGCAGCCCGGCCCGGGCGCGGGCCACCTGCTCGCGCAGCTGCCCCCAGGTCAGCTCCACGCGCTCGCGGGTCTGGGCGAACGCCAGCACCGCCACCTGGTCGGCGTCGGAGTCCGGATCGTCGACCAGCCCGACGGCGTGCTCGGCGTAGTTGAGCGTCGCGCCCGGGAACCACTCCGCGCCGGGCATCTCCCGCCGGCCCAGCACCCGCCCGTACGGGCTGTGCGCGCGTACCCTGAAGAACTCCCAGACCGCCGACCAGAACCCGTCGAGGTCGTCGACGGACCAGCGGTGCAGGTCGTCGTAGCCGTCGAAGCGCAGCCCGCGCTGCCGTTCCAGCCAGCCCAGGAACCGTCCGATCTCCGTCGTCTCCCGCACGTCCGTGGCGGGCGGCCGGAGCAGCTCCGGCGCCGTCATGAGCTGTGCTCCTGCTGCTCGGTTTCCGGCTGCGGCGTTCGCTGCCGCCGCACCTTCGCCGCGCGGCCCTGCAGGAATGCCTGCATCCGCTCCTTCGCCTCGGCGCTGCCGGTGGCGACCGCCGCCATCAGCGACTCCATCAGGTAACCCTCGGCGGGGTTGGCCTCGGCGATCCGCGGCAGCGCCTGCAGCACCGCGAAGTTCGTCACCGGCGAGTTCGCCGCGATCTTCTTCGCCAGGTCCAGTGCGTGCGCGAGCCCTTCACCCGGTCCGGTCAGGTAGTGCGACAGCCCGAGCGCCTGTCCTTCGTGGGCGTCCAGGACGCGTCCGGTGAGCATCATGTCGGCCACCCGGTGCGCGCCGATGAGCCGCGGTACCCGTACCGAGGCCCCGCCGCCGACGAACAGGCCGCGCTGTCCCTCCGGCAGCGCGTAGAACGTGGTGGAGTCGGCCACCCGGATGTGGGTGGCCGACGCCAGCTCCAAGCCGCCGCCGATCACCGCTCCCTTGAGGACCGCGACGACCGGGAACCGCCCACGCTCCAGCCGTTCGAACGCCCGGTGCCACATCATCGAGTGCTCCAGGCCCTCGAACGCGTCGCGTTCGGTCAACTCGGACAGGTCCAGTCCCGCGCAGAAGTGCTCGCCCTCGGCGTCGAGGACCACCGCCCTGATGCCGCTGGGCGGGCGGCTGAAGAACGTCTCGATCCCGAGCACCGTCGGGTCGTCCAGCGCGTTGCGCTTCGCGGCGCGGGTCAGCCGCAGCACCACCACCTCGCCGTGGCGCTCCATGCGCAGCGACGGCGGCAGCAGGGCCTGGATGTGCTCGTCGGCGGACCGCTCTGCGGAGCTGCTCATGAAACTCCTTCCGGCCACGTCGCCGCGGCACGATCGACATCGTTGTCCGGGTGCGCGTCGGCGGCCCGGCGGCGCAGCTCGACCCGGCGGATCTTTCCGGTGGCGTTGCGCGGCAGCTCCGGCACGAACTCCAGGTACTTCGGCACCTTGTACCGGGCCAGGTTGGCCTGGAGGTGGGCGCGCAGCGCGGCTTCGGTCAGCGTCGCGCCGTCGCGCAGTTGGACGTAGCCGACCCCGACCTCGCCCCACCGGCGGTCGGCCACCCCGACGACGGCGCAGTTGGCCACCGCGTCGAGTCGCAGCATGACGGCTTCCACTTCGGCGGGGTACACGTTCTCCCCGCCGGAGATGTACATGTCCTTGACGCGGTCGACCACGTACGCCCAGCCGTCGTCGTCGACGCGAAGCACGTCGCCGGTGCGGAACCACCGCCCGTCGACGAAGCCGGCGGCGGTCTCCTCCGGCTGGTTCCAGTAGCCGGCGAACACGTGCGGCCCCCGCACCACCAACTCGGCCGGCTCGCCGCCGACCGGCTCCGTCCGGCCGTCGCGCAGCAGCGCCACATCGGTGAAGAAGTGCGGTACTCCGACGGCCGTCGGCCGGGCCACCGTACCGTCGTGAGTGCTCATGTACACCCCCGGCGACGCCTCGGTCATGCCGTAGCCCTGCAGCAGCCGCACTCCACGGTCCAGCCACGCCCGCGCGACCCGCTCCTGCACCGGGGACCCGCCGTACTGCACGAGGGTGAGCGAGCTCAGATCGGCGGTGTCCCAGGCCGGGTGCTCGCACATCATCTGCAGCATGGTCGGCACGGCCGAGAAGCCGGTGATCCGCGCGGACGACACCCGCTCCAGCACCCGCTCCGGGTCGGCCTTCGGCAGCAGTTCCACGCTGCCGCCCTTGAACAGCGTGGGCAGCGTGAGCTGGCTCAGACCGACGCAGTGGAACAGCGGTGCGATGCACAGCGCCCGATCGGTGCTCAGCACGTCGACGTGTGCGAGGTAGTTGACGGTGTTCCAGGTGAGGTTGCCGTGGGTCAGCACGGCGCCCTTCGGCTTGCCGGTGGTGCCGGAGGTGTAGAGCAGGATCGCCGGGTCGTCGAACCCGACCGGTGGCTCCTCGACGAGCGCTGGACCGGCCGCGATCTCCGCCTCGTAGTCCAGCCCACCGGCTGGGCGGCTGGCCGGGTGCACCGCGAGTACCCGCAGCCCGGCCGGCAGCGGCGCCGCCGCGATCAGCGCATCGGTGTCGGCGCTGTGCACCAGCGTCGAGGCACCCGAGTCATCGAGCAGGTGCCGGATCTCGGGGCCCGACAGCCGGTAGTTCAACGGAACCGCGATCGCCCCGAGCAGCCAGGCGGCGAAGAACGTCTCGAACACCTCGACGGCGTTCATGCCCAGGTACGCCACCCGGTCGCCGGGCCCGGTCCCGAGCCGGCGCAGCGCCCCGGCGTAGCGCGCGGTGCGGTCGGCCAGCTCGGCGTAGGTGAGCGAGCGGTACGGGTCGACCAGGGCGGTCCGGCCCGGCGAGATCCGCGCCCGGCGGGCGGGCCAGGTACCCAGGCCCAGGTTCGGGCCGGCGATCAGGCTCATCTACGCCTCCTCGTTGATGCGGCGGGGCGGTGAGGGCCCCGGATCGCGGAGTATCAGGCTTGTCGATGCGCCCTTGATAACAAGAACCTTGATATGGCGTCAACCGCCCCCGTGTCAGGTGACCGGCTCGGTGAGGGCCGCCAGGCACCGCTCCAGCGCGACGGCGAACGCGGCGGCCTCCCGCGGGGTGAGCGCCGACAGCATCTGCTCCTCCAGGCGGTCGACCGCCAGGTGGCACGACCGCAGGACCCCGGCGCCGTGCCCGGTCAGCCAGGCGCGCAGGATCCGGCGGTTCGCCTCGTCGGGACGGCGCTCGATGAGCCCGTCGCGCTCCATCGTCGCGACCAGCTGGTGCATCGCCTGCGGCGTCACGACGTGACGACGGGCCAGCTGCGCCGACGACAGACCCTCGCGCCGTTCGAGAATGCTCAGCGCCGTGTACTGGTGCAGCGTCACCCCGAGCGGCCGCAGCACCTCCTCCATCCGCGCCCGCTCGGCCATCTCCAACCGCTTCACCAGGTACGTCAGCCGCTGACCGCGCTGACCCGTCGGGCGTGCCGCGAGCTCCGTCATGACCCGTAGCGTATCCAGTGCCTTGATACGTGGGCGGTGGTCAGCGGTTGCGTGCCTCCTCGTCGGGGATGACGTCGAGGACCTCGGCCGCGATCGCCCGCGCCTCCCGGTCGAACTCGGCGTACAGCGCGCGGAACAGCTCCTGGGCCGGTGCCGCCGGCCACCGCTCCGGCAGGTGCCGCGGCGGGAGCCGGGGATCCCCCCGGATCACCTGGAGCCAGTCGGTCTGCAGCGCAAGCTGCGCGGCGAGGTGGTCGGGCAGCCGCGGCCGCCGCGCCGGCAACTCCCAACGCTCCAGGAACCCGCGGTAGCGGGCGGCGATGGCGTCGAGGTCCCAGGCGTCGCGTACCAGGCGGTCCGTGTCCGTCGGCGGCAGCGCGCGGGCCGCGAAGACGCGGAGGTGCCCGCCCGCCTCCAGGCCGTCGCCCACCGCGGCGACGTCCACGTGCGACGGTGCGATCCACAGCCCGCCCTGCAGTGGGCCGAAGCCCGCCCACAGCAGCCGGGACCGCAGCTCGTGCCGCTGCCGCTGCCAGGAGTCCGGCAGGGAGAAACCGAGCAGCGTCCACGTGCCGTCCCACTGGGTGTTCACCGCACCCGTACGCCAGATCCGCGCCTCCCCGTCGCGGAGGATCTCGCGGCTGCGCGGGGTGAGGCCGAGGTAGACCTGGCGTCCGTGGCGTACCCGGCGCAGCAGGCCCCGGCGGGCCATCCGGCTCAGTGTCGAACGGGTCGCGTGCTCGGAAACTCCCACCCGGTCCAGGACCCCGAGGACGCTGCTGGTGGCGACGTGCACGCCGCGGCCGAGCAGGTAGCCGCCGAAGAAGGTGAGGAGCAGGGCCTGAGGACGTGGCGCGCCGACGGGAGCGGTGGCCCCGTCGTCCTCCGGTTCCGCGCTGTCCGCAGCGATCACGCGGCCACTCTAACGCCGATCTTGTTGGGCACAATATTGACGGTCATTACCAAGATGCCTAACATGCGTGGCATCTGTGACCCAGGGCACGTTCGATTTCGCGAAGCTCGCCGCAAGCCCCTCTGCCGGCCACCCGGCAGATCCCAGTCACCCAGCACAGATCGGGTACCGCAATGACGCACACCCAGTTCTCGCGCACCCAACTCCGGCGTGCCGTGCTGTCGAGCTACCTCGGAAGCGTGATCGAGTACTACGACTTCCTGCTGTACGCGACCGCCTCGGCCGTTGTGTTCAACAAGATCTTCTTCTCCAACCTGGACCCGCTCGCCGGCACCGTCGCCAGTTTCGGGACCCTCGCCACCGGCTACTTCGCCCGGCCTCTCGGAGGGATCCTGTTCGGCCACTTCGGCGACCGGATCGGGCGCAAGAAGATGCTCGTCCTCAGCATGGCCCTGATGGGCATCGGCAGCGCACTCATCGGTCTGCTGCCCACGTACTCCCAGATCGGGGTGTGGGCACCGATCCTGCTGGTGTTCCTGCGTGTCGTACAGGGCATCGCCGTCGGCGGTGAGTGGGGCGGCGCCGTGCTCATGTCGGCCGAGCACGCCTCGTCCCGGCGTGGGCTCTGGGCCGGCTTCACCAACGCCGGCGCGCCCAGCGGCATGGTCCTCTCGACGCTGGTTCTGGCGCTGTCCGCCGCCGTCACCGGCGAGCAGGAGTTCCTCGCCCGGGGCTGGCGGATCCCGTTCCTGCTGAGCATCGTGCTGCTCGCCATCGGGCTGTTCGTGCGGGCGCGGGTCACCGAGACGCCCGTGTTCACAGAGGCGGCAGCCGGCAAGCCCGCCGCGCCCCCGCTGCTCCAGGTCCTGCGCCACCACCCGCGCAACCTCGCCCTGTCGGTCGGTGTCGGCTTCGGCGCGTTCGTGGCCCAGGGCACGCTGACCACGTTCGTCATCTCCTACGCCGTGCAGGCCGGCTTCCCCCGCTCCACCGTGCTGAACGCCCTCACGCTCTCCTCGGCCGCCGCGGTCTTCGGCATCATCGGCTTCTCGGCACTGTCGGACCGGTTGGGGCGGCGCCCGGTCGTCCTGGGCGGCGCGGCCGCGATGGCCGTCTGGGCGTTCCTGCTCTTTCCGCTGATCAACAGCCGGTCCACGGTGATGCTCACCCTCGCTGTGGTCGCCGGCCAGGGTATCGTGCACGCCGCGATGTACGGCCCACTCGCCGCGCTCTACGCCGAACTGTTCACCACCCGCGCCCGCTACACCGGCGCCTCGCTCGGCTATCAGATCTCCGGAATCGGGGCCGGACTCGCACCCGTCGTCTTCGCCTCCGTCCTCGCCGGGGGTGGCAGCACCATGACCATCGCGATCATCATCGCCGCCGGGTGTCTGCTCACCGTCGGCTCCATCCTCGTCCTGCGGGAAACCGCAACCGACGACCTGGCCGGCGTTCCCGAGGTCACCGCCGTGACGGCCGGGCGCTGATCGGGCCGGGCCGGTCGGGCGCGCTACGGCACCGGCGACGCGTCTCCGTGCGACGGTCCGCTCCCTCGGAGCGGACCGTCGCGCCATTGTGGACACGGAGGTAACGGCCGCGCCGGTTCGGGCATCCCGGCCGGTGCGCCCACCGGAAAGTGGGTCAGGCGCCTCTTCCCCTCTACGGCAGGCGGTTGGCGCCAAATGAGCGTGTCCCCCGACCCCTGACCGTGGTCGGCGAGCCGCTCGGACCGGGCGCCTGACCGTGGTCGGCGAGCCGCTCGGACCGGGCGCCTGACCGTGGTCGGCGAGCCGCTCGGACCGGACCCTGCCTGCCCTGCCGTGCGACGTTCAGCTCCGCTCCCCGCCAACGGGGAAGGCACGCTGCGCCAACCGGGGGAAGGCCGGTTGCGGCCGGCCGACCCGGTCGCCGGCGAGCAGTTGGCCGCGCAGGCGCTGCGCACCGGTGGGGAGGAACGGCCGCAACTCGCCGGCGAGCACGCGGCAGGCGCGGACCAGGTCGGCCAGTACCGCGTCCAGCCGCGCGCCGGCCTCCCGGTCGCCGGCCGCGTGCGCACGGGCGAGTTCCCAGGGCCGTTCGGCCTCCACGTACCGGTTGCCCGCATCGACGACCGACCACAGGGCGTCGGTGGCGGCCCGGAAGTCGAAGTCCCGCAGCGCCCGGTCGATCCGACCGGGAAGCGCGGCGCACACGCTGGTCAGGCGGGCCGCACCGGCGAGCGGCAACGACTCGGGTACGTGCCCGTCGCGGTACCGGTGCACCAGGGCCAGCGTGCGGTTGACGAGGTTGCCGAGGGCGTTGGCCAGGTCGAGGTCGTACCGGTGCACCAGCCGCTCCTCGGTGAAGTCGGTGTCGCCGACCCGGGCGACCTCGCGCAGCAGCCACCAGCGCACCGCGTCCACGCCGTACCGGTCGACGAGCGCGACCGGGTCGACCGCGTTCCCGGCACTCTTGGCCAGCTTGGCCCGGTCCACGGTCAGGTAGTCGTGGACGAACACGGCGGTGGGCAGCGGCAGGCCGGCCGACAGCAGCAGGGCCAGCCAGTACACGGCGTGGAAGCGCACGACGCCCTTGCCGATGACGTGGATCCGCTCGGCCGATTCCACCCACCACCGGTGGTACGCCGGGTCACCGGTGCCGTAGCCGAGCGCCGTGACGTAGTTGGTGAGCGCGTCCCACCAGACGTAGACCACCTGGTCCGGGTCGTCGGGAACCGGGATGCCCCAGCCGCCGGCCCGGGCGGCCGGTCGGGAGACGCTGAAGTCGGAGAGACCGGCGTGGACGAACGCGAGGACCTCGTTGCGCCGCGCGGCCGGTTCGACACGTACCCGCCCGGACTCCAGGACGTCCCGCAGCCGGTCGGAGTACCGGGACAGCCGGAAGAACCAGTTCTCCTCGGCAACCGGCTCGGGCGCCACCCGGTGCTCCGGGCACAGCCCGTCGACCAGCTCCGCCGGCGGGTAGAACTGCTCGCAGCCGGCGCAGTACAGGCCGGAGTACCGGCGGCGGTAGAAGTCACCGGCGGCGGCGCACTCCCGCCACAGCCGCCGCACGCCGTGGGCGTGGCGAGGGTCGACGCTGGTCCGGATGACGTCGTCGAACGACAGGTCCAGCGGGTCACGGAGCGCGGCGAACCGGGCGGCGTTGCCGTCGACGAAGGTACGCACGTCCACCCCGGCGGCGCGTGCGGCGGTGACGTTCTTCAGCGCGTTGTCGTCGGTGCCGGTCAGGAACCGTACCGGCTGTCCACGCAGCCGGCGGTGGCGGGCGAGCACGTCGGCCTGTACCAGCTCCAGCGCGTGCCCCAGGTGCGGCGCGGCGTTGACGTACGGAATGGCGGTCGTGACGTAGAAGCGTTCACCGGTGGTCATCGTCTCCCTCTTTCGCTCGCCCTGTCCCGAGCGGGGAGACGACACGGCCAAGCCCCCGCGAGGCAGGGGCCTGGCCGTTGACGGTCTTGCTATCGCACGCCGAGCAGCCCCGGGAAGGGGCGCATCATTCGGACACGGCGTGGCGGCATGAGCGACATGATGCCAGGAATGCCGTCCCGCCGCACCGGACGTACCGGCGCAGCGCGGATCGAGCCCCCGGTGCTCCGGCCGTCCGGCAGGTCGAGCCCCGGGTGCTCGGTCGTCCGTGGTCGGTCAGCGGTGGTGGGAGTCGCGGATCACCACGACCGGGCAGGTGGCATGGTGCACGCAGTACTGGCTCACTGAACCGAGCAGGGCACCCATGAAGCCGCCGTGCCCGCGGCTGCCCACGACCAGCAGGTCGGCGCCCTCGGCCGCCTGGATCAGCGCGAACGCCGGGTGTCCCGCGACGACGCGGGTGTCGACCGTGGCCCGGGGCTGCCGGTCCGCGGCCACCTCGGCGAGGGCGTCGGCCAGGACCTGTTCGCCGGCCTTGGCGAGCAGCTCCGGCTCGGCGCCGGTCTCCACCATCGGCGCCATGCCGGCGTACGTCGGGATCTCCCAGGCGTAGATCGCCTCGACCGCGGCGCCGGTCAGTTCGGCCTGCCGGATCGCCCACCGCAACGCGAGTGTGGACGACTCCGAGCCGTCCACGCCGACAACGATCCGCCGGTCGTTCTTGATGTCAGTCATACCTAGACTTTGGTCTCCGCCGCCGCGGGCCGGCAGGGTCCAACGGCCCGAGCCGCCGGTCCCTTGGCCCGTGAATGTCCGGGACGGTGCACCGTGCGGCGCCGGTGTCGTTTCGGCCTGCCGGTCGGATCTCGACGGTTGCGAAGGTCCCGATGCCTGTGGGTCCGTCGGCTCTGTCACCGGTGAATGCCGCGCCATAGCGTGATGGCGAACCGAAAAGGAGGTCCGCCATGACTCGGTGGACGGTGGGCGACGTGATGACGACTCCGGTGGTGGCGGTGCGGGAAGAGGCACCGTTCCGGGAGATCGTCGATCTGTTGGAAACGTACAAGGTCAGCGGCGTGCCGGTCGTCGACCGCGGCAACCTGGTCGTCGGTGTGGTCAGCGAGCGGGACCTGCTGGCTCGGATGGAGTTCGCCGACGGCGCGGAGCGGCCGCGGCGGTTCGAGCGGCGCCGTGCCCGCCTGGCGCGCGAGAAGGCCGGTGCGGAGACCGCACGCGACCTGATGACCTCACCGCCGGTGACGGTACTGACCGGTACGCCGGTCACCGCCGCGGCCAAGCTGATGACGTCGACCGGGGTCAAGCGGCTTCCGGTGGTCAACCTGGCGGGCCTGTTGGTGGGTATCGTGACCCGCAGCGACCTGTTGAAGGTGTTCCTGCGCCCGGACGCGGAGATCCGTGCCGACGTGTGGCAGACGCTGCGCCAGCTGCCCGTCGCCGCGATGGGCCAGGTGGACGTCCTGGTCAGCCACGGTGTCGTCACGTTGGCCGGGGAGGTCGAGCACCGGCGCACCGCGGAGGCCGTGGTGCGGCTGGCCCAGCGCGTCGACGGTGTCGTCGACGTCGTCGACCGGGTGACGTACTGGCACGACGACCTCGCCGAGACGATGGCCGCGCTGCCCTGAATTTTCGTGATCCGTCAAAGGGTCCGTGGGCCACGCCCTACGGACCCTTTGTCGATGACGGAGGGAGTCCAGCGCGCGACAGTGATACGGTTCGATCTCGTCGAGGGGGTGACGTGGGCCGTTCCTATGTCGTGACGGGAGGTGGCCGCGGTATCGGCCGCGCCGTCGTCGAACGGCTCCTCGACGACGGCGGCACCGTCGTCGTGATGGAACGGGACCCGGCCGCGCTCACCTGGACCGGTACCCACCCGGCCGGTTCGCGGATCGCCACGGTGGTCGGTGACGCCGCCGACGAGGCCGTCGCCGAACGGGCCGCCGACCTGGCCGAGGAAGCGGGCACCCTCGTCGGATGGGTCAACAACGCCGCGGTGTTCCGGGACGCCTCGTTGCATTCGGCGTCCACACGCGAGGTACTCGACCTCATCGCCGGCAACCTCAACCCCGCCATTGTCGGGTGCGCCACCGCGGTCCGTCGCCTCCTCGCGGCCGGTACCGGCGGCGCCATCGTCAACGTCTCCTCCCATCAGGCGCAACGAGCGGTGCGGGGAGCCCTGCCGTACGTGACGGCCAAGGCTGCCGTCGAAGGACTGACCCGCGCGCTGGCCGTCGACTACGGGCCGAGCGGGGTGCGGGTCAACGCCGTCGCGCTGGGTTCGATCAGCACCGAACGGTACGAGGAATTCCTCGGCCGGCAGGAGTCGGCGACGGCGGCGCGGATCGAGGACGAGATGCGCCTGCTCCACCCGGTCGGCAGGGTGGGGCGTCCCGAGGAGGTCGCGGCCGCCGTCGCGTACCTGCTCTCGGACGAGGCGAGCTTCATCAACGGCGCGACGGTACCCGTCGACGGTGGCCGGTCGGCGCTCGGCCGCGACCCCGAGGAAGCGTGACACCGTCCGACCCGGCATTGTCAGCCGGCCCGCCGCCCCCACGGATCGGGCCCGTCGTCGCCGGGCCGGTCGGCGCCTCCGCCGGGCTGATCGGTGTCTTCCTCGGTCTGTAGGGCACCGCGAATCGAGCGGAGCTTGCGCAACTCGTCGCTGAACTGCTCCTCGGTCAGCTCGCCGGCCTCGAGCCGGTGCCGCAACCCGATGACCCGATCGACGTAGCTGCCCGGGGGCGGCTCGTCTAGGACCTCGACGCCCATCTCCGCCGCCGCGAGGCGAACCCGGATCTCGATCCCGTCCCGGGACCGCATCATCTCCGCGAACCTGGCGTCCACCTCGGCCTGGTCGTCACCCATGTCGGGACTGAAGCCCACGGTCAGCTCCTCCTCGTCGGTCGGCGGGTCGATCGTCCGGTATCCGAGGTCGCCGCCGGGATAGTGATACCCCGCCGGCGGCCTCACGAACTCTCGATGGTCCTGGTACGGCAGCCGCCGTTCGAGATTCCGCTGGTGGGAGCGGGTAGACGTGGCGCGGCGGAGGCGGGGTGTTCGACGCCATTCAGTCCACGGAGGGACCGCCAGGCGAGTTCTCGGACGTTGGCGGCGTGCTGGGCGTCAGCCATGGCCACGACGCCGGGGGTGGGCCAAATGCGCGACGACCGGCCCTCACCGCCAGAGCGGCGAGGGCAGCGTTGGCGCCACCACCAATCACAGCGCCGATACCGAACGGTGCCACTCGACCGAGAACGATGATTCCCTGCTTGGTCCCGTACTTCGTGACGAAGTGCTTCCCCAGGACCTTGTTGATCTGACGCAACGTCTCGACCGGCACCTTGGCGACAACCTGACGTCCCCAGTGTTGCCCCGTACGCTCGGCGACCTTGGCGATGGTGGCGGAGCCGGACCCGCCGAGCATGATTCCCATCACGATCGTTCGGCGGCGCTCGATCTCGTCGATGGGGACTCCGTGGACTTCGGCGATCGAGAGCGCGAAGAGGGCGCTCAGCTCAAGAGATGAGAGAACCTCGCCTGCCGACAGCGCCAGCGCGATTCCCGTGCCGACGCCGGGCGCGGCCGCAGCTCCTCCAACTGCGGCACCCGCCCCGGTCAAGGTGCTGACGTACATCCGCTCCAGATTGCGGATCACCTGTGCTGGTGTCGCCTCTGGGTTCCGCTGGCGGGCCCGGGCGATGTTCTTGCGCACCAGTAGGCTCTGGATGCCGATTGCCTTATCCAGGAGGTCGAGGACTCGCTGCCCACGTAAGGCTGCTGCCGGCTCCGGTCCGTCGGGGGCACCTGTTGCCATGCTTTGAACTCCTTAGATCATCAGGTCCCAACTGAGTCTCCTATTCGACCAGTCGAGTGGACCTTGCACCAGATCGTTGAACGGTGGATTGCCGTACTGGCAGGCGAGTCCGTCGATTGGGACGCCTGCGGCGTGGGCGGTTCGAACAGCGTCCATCTGGGTCGCAGTCAACCAGGCCGTGCTGTGGCACGCGGCCACCGCCTGATCTGAAGTCGCGTCTACAACGTACAGACGATCACGCGGTGGCCGCGCCACGTCAACCCGCTCTCACCAGCGGAATCTCGAACGGCGGCTGCCGTACTAAGAAACCTTGGTCCAGTCGCCGCAGCGGCGGGTGGTGAAGTACTGGCCACCAGCCAGGGTCACCGTCGGCCGGCCGCCGGTGACGATGTCGTTGGCGACGATGTTGTTGCCGTTGGCGTCCGAGTAGATGCCCCAGTAGCAGCTTCCCGAGACCGGGTCCTTCACCCGGTAGGTACCGGGCTGGATGTCGACGCCGACGGCCCAGATGCCCTCGTGGATGGTGTTCTGGGCCTGGACCTTCTCGGCCTGGGTCACGGCGTCCTCACGCTGCTTCACCGCGTCCTCGCGGGACTGGACCCGGTCCTCGCGCTGCTTGGCCGCGTCCTCGCGGGTGCGGATCTGGTCGTCGCGCGCCTTATAGGTGTCGCGCTCCCGGGTCACGGTCTCCAGCCGCCCGGTGAGGTCACGGATGGTGGCGCGGTTCTTGTCGTTGGCGCGGTGCTGGGCCTCGCTGGTGCCGCGGTAGTGCAGCGCCAGCGCCCAGCCGCAGACCAGCGCGACCACGAGGACACCTGCGACCCACAGCCGCGGCCGGCGGAGGACGCGGGACAGCGGCCTCCGTACCGGCGCGTCGGGCGGCACGTCGGCCGCCGGTGGCGCATCGTCTTCCTCCGCCGGTGCTGCGGCGTCTTCCGCCGGCGGTTCGGTGTCCGCCGTCGACGGTTCGGTACTCGCCGCCGGTAACTGGGCTGCTACGGCCGACGGCTCCGTACTGGCTTCGGGGTGCTCGGTACTCATGGGGTCTCCCATCCGGACGGTCGGCGACCCGGCGTCGATCCGCGGGCCGTGCGGGGTCATCGGTCGGTCCTCGCGGCGCGGAGCGCGTGCAACGTCTCCAGCAGCGTGATCACTTCGGTGTGCAGCCGGCGCAGCTCGCCCGCGGTCGGCGCCATCTCGTAGCAGTGGTGGTGGGTCGCGGCGGACAGCGCGGCCCAGGCGTAGCTGATGCGGCGGGCCAGACGGCGGTCGTACCGGCGCAGCAGCAGCTGTTTGGTGCGGCCGTTGGCGCAGGCGGCGACCGGCGGTGACGCGCGGTGCCAGAAGTCGTCGAGGCCGCTCTCCAGGGCCAGCCGGACCAGGCAGGCGCAGGCCTTCGGCCACCACGCCCCGGTCACCGCGGTGGTGCCGAGCGCCCCGCTGCCGCGCAGCAGCTGGTCGGCCGCGCCGAGGCAACGATCCGGCGTCATCGTCGTCACGACAGCGCCTCCGCGAGCCGGCGGGTGTCGTCGACGAGCAGGTGCAGGTCGCCGGAGTACGCGCCGTGCACACCCTTGCGGCAGGCCTGGTAGGTGTCGGCGGCCCAGCGTCCGTACCGCCGGTTGAGGTACCCGAGCACGTCGCCGCCCCGGTCCGCGTCGTCGAACAGCGCCAGCGCGAGCGTCGTGGTCAGCCGTTTGCGCGCCTGCTCGATGGCATCCTCGATGTCGGCATGCCGGTCGCCGCGCGCGACGCGTACCCGCCAGACCACCCGGTGGCAGGCCGCCTCCAGCGCCGAGCGGCACAGTTCGGCGACCACCGGCGCGCGTACGTCGTCGGGTACCTCCGTCGACCGCGCCACCGCACGGGCGTCGTCGAGGTAGCGGCGTACCGGGTCGAGGCTGGGCCGCAGGGTGAGCACGGACCGTTCGGCGCGGACCACCTCCAGCACGTCGGCGTCGATCTCCAGCCGGCGTACCGCGTCGGGCAGCCGGGTGTCGTGGGTGAACACCACGACCTGGCGGTCGTCGGCCAGGCCGGCCAGTACCCGGGCCAGCCCGTCGACCTTCGACGGGTCCATGCTCTGCACCGGGTCGTCGATGACGATGAACCGGAACGGGCTCTCGTCGGCGCAGCTGCGCGGCAGGAACGTCGCCAGGCCGAGGGCGTGCATCTCGCCCTGGCTCATCACACCGAGGGCCATGCCGTTGTCGGCGCCGTCGACGCTGACCGGGAACACCAGCCGGCGCCTGGTGGCCGTACCGGTCAGCGTCATGGTGCCGAGCCGGACGTTGCTCTCCTGGCGCAGCTCCTGCCAGATCCGCTGGGAGTGGTCGGCGAACGGCGCGACCCGGTCGTTGCGGAGTTCCTCGCCGACCTTCTTCAACCAGGTCCGGGCGCTCTTGACGCGGGCGAGCGAGCGCCCGTGGTCGGGTACCGTCCGCGCGGCGTCAACCCAGTCGTGCACGTCGGCCGCGACCTGCCGCCAGCCGGTGTCACGCTGCCGCAGCCACTCGGCGGCGGCAGCCCGTACGGTATCGGCCGCATCGGCGACCGCCGGGTACCGCGCGTGCAGGTGGGCGGCGAGCTCGGCGGGGGTACGGGGTGCGTCGCGCAGCGCGGCCACGGCGGCCCGCAGCCCGTCGAGGGGTACGCCCGGCACGTCGCCGTCCGGGACGGTCACACCGTCGACGAGGGTACGGGCCTGGCGGGTCAGGTCGGTCAGGCGCGCCGCCGCCCGCTGCGCGGCGACCGTGGCGACGCGCAGTTCGCCCAGTGACGCCTCGGCGTTCTCCCGCCAGGTGGCGTCGAGGGTGCCGGTGCCGCAGACCGGGCACGGGCCGTCGCCGGCGTCGGTGTGGTGGTCGAGGGCCAGCCGCAGCAGCTCGGCGGTGTGTACCAGGACCCGCGACCGGGACCCGTCGTGGCGCTGCGTATCGGCCGACGCGGCGGCCAGGTCGTCGGCGAGCCGGGCGACCTCGCCGCGGTCGGGGAGTACGAGGGTGGCCAGCCGCCGGCAGTGGGCGGCCGTCTCGTCGGGGCCGCCGTCGAACGGTTCGGCCAGGATGGCGTCGAGCCGGTCGAGGTCGGGCCGGGTCGCGGCCAGCACGGTCGCGGCGCGCCGGGCCCGGTCGTCGTCGACCGCGGCGACCCGGTCGCGCAGCGGCTCGCGCCGGGCGCGTACCTGCTTGACGGCGGCGTCGAGGGGCCTTGCCGCGGCGAGCAGCCTCTTGTCGGCGTCGGCGAGCGCGTCCAGGCCGAGGATCGCGTTGATGGCGTCGAACAGTTCGCTCGGCGTACCGGAGACGAGCTTGCCCAGGTCGGCGGCGGTCAGGAACGGCCGGTAGAGCTTGAGCGGTTCGGCCAGGCCGAGCCCGGCGAGGTCGGTCGAGCGGCCGTCGGCGTCGGTGACGGTCACGCTGGCGGCGGCCAGTTCGGCGTCGGCGGCCCAGGACCGCTCGACCCGTACCGGCGTCGGCTGCCCGTCGGTGCGCAGGTCGACGGCGATCCGGCAGGGGTCCGGGGTGTGCAGGTTGCGCCAGCCGGTACGCCAGACGCTGTTCTTGTCGGCCCACCGGGCGCTGTCGCCGGTGAGGGCGAGTTCGACGGCCTCGGCGAAGCTGGACTTGCCGGAGCCGTTGCGGCCGACGACGAGCGTCAGGCCCGGCCCGGGGCGGATCGGCAGGGTCCGTTCGGGGCCGACGCCCCGGAAGCCGGCGACGGTGACGGACGACAGGTAGACGTGGCGCTCGGGCCGGTCGGCGTTCGCGCGCCGGGCCTCGAGTGTCGTCGGTCGACCGGCCAGGGCGGCGGCCAGGTCGTCGTCGCCGCACAGGGCGGCGAGCACGGTCTCGGCGGTGTCATCGGGTACGGAGTCGGCGGCGAGACGGTCGAAGAGCAGGTCCAGGAGGGGTGCTTCGCGGTTCACTGTGCCTCCGGTTCATGCTGCGGCGCTGGCGGTGTGCCAGTCGCGGAGGAAGGCGTCGACGAGGTCGGAAGCCCGACCGTGCAGGTCGAACTGTTCGGTCAGCCGCCGACGGGCCATGTGCGAGAGCGCGTCGGCGGCCTCGTTGAGGGGGTGGCCGGCGTGGCCCTTGACGTGCTGGAAGGTGACGCCGGGCAGGATGGGGAGGAGTTCGGCGAGCCGGACCAGGGTCGGCTGTGCGTCCCACTTGCGGGCGCGCAGGTCGTACCCGGTAGGCATGGCCGTGGTGTCACCGGCCTGCCAGCGGTGCAGGTAGGTCAGTGCGCCGAGGCTGTCGACCAGCACCGTCAGATGGTCAGGGGCGGTGACGAACCCGGACAGCAGGTACTCGACGGCACGCAGCTCGTTGATCATCGCTCGGGACGGTCCGGTCGGGTCGAGGCGGCCGGTCCTGCGCCCCCGCAGCCCGAAGTGGCCGTCGCTGACCACGTACGCGATGCCGCCGACCTGGCCCTTCCAGCTCGCGTCGGTCGCCGCGACCAGGTCGGTGGTGGCGCGGGTCCAACGGGTCACCACCCCGCGACCGCGTGCGGTGGCATCGCGGCGCACGCCGGCCCGGCACCCGCCCGCCGCGAGACGGTCGTGGGCGCCGGCGAGGGCCTCCGCCGCCTCGAGCTGCCGCGTCGCCGAGGCGAGCTCGTCGTACCGGGCGGCCATCAGGGCGAGGTTCACCGCGTCGCTGATCTGCCGGCAGTGTGTGCAGCGGTTGAGGGTCAGGTGGGGGCGCAGCGCCTCGGCGCGGTCGCGGAGGTCCTCGGGGAGCAGGGGCAGCGCCGTGGCGAACTCGTCCAGCCGCATGACGTCTCCTGTGAACGCTGAGCTTCTGTGAACACCGGGGGAGGGGATGGTCCGGGGCGGGTGGGTGACCGCCCCGGACGGTGGGGACGTCAGCTGAGCGCGACCTCGACGCCGCCGGAGAACGGCGAGTCGTGCAGTTCGAGCTTGGCGAGGGTGGCGGTCGCCGGGACGTCGAAGACCAGCACGCCGGTGACCTGGTTACCGGGGTTGATCTGGTTGAACAGCGTGGCGCCGTCGGAGTTGGCGTAGAGGCCGGCACCGGAGTCGGCGGAGTACTTCGTCTTGTCGGCGCCGAATGCCTTCTGGCTGATGTCGCTGAAGGACTGCGCCTCCTTGCCGATGTTCTTCACCTGGACCGTGACCAGGCAGAACTGGCCCTGGGCCTTCTTGCCCACCAGGTCGGTGCCGACCTGGGGCACCCCGCACTTGACCTGCTGCACGGTGAACTCGAACTTGCCGTCGCGGACGGCCTCCCCGACCTTCGCGGTCTTGTCCGCCGCCTTCGCGCCACCGTCCGAGCCGCCCGAGGCGTTCTGGCCGGCGCCGGCCCCGCAGCCGAGTGCCACGGTCGCCCCGACGAGCAGCCCGATGAGAGTGGTCTTACGCATTGCTCCTCCTCGTTGTGAAGTCGCCGTCAATGAGACCATCGTTCGAGAACACTGTCAACAGACGAATTCCTTGACACACCTGTATGCTGTCTGGGTGCACGAAACTCCGAGGGTCACCGCCGCCGACATCGCCCGCTTGGCGGGTGTCGGTCGCGCTGCGGTCAGCAACTGGCGCAAGCGCCACGCGGACTTCCCCGCGCCGGTCGGCGGTACGGCCGCGAGTCCCGAGTTCGACCTCGTGCAGGTCGAGAGCTGGCTCCGCGAGCAGGGCAAGCTGCCGGAGGTGTCCACCCAGGACCGGCTGTGGTCACACCTGTCGGGAGCCGCTGACAACCTCGCGGCGACGGTCGGGGTGGTCGGCGCCTACCTGCTCGCCCGCAAGCGCGGTGAGACGTCGTCGCTCCGCCACGTCGATGCGGCGGTACGGGAGGCGGTCACCGAACTCACCGACCGGCAGGGGCCGCAGGAGACGTTCGACGAGTTGTGGCGGCGCTTCATCCGCCGGGAGACGCGGCGCATCGGCGTCACCCCCGACGAACTGGCCGACCTCATGGTCGCCCTTGCCGAGGCCGGCGGCGGGGCGGTGCTTGACCCGGCCTGCGGCACCGGTGGCGTGCTCCGGGCCGCCGTGCGCGCCGGCTGCACCACCGCGTACGGGCAGGAGATCGATGAGAACACCGCCCGGCTGGCCGGCCTGTGGCTGGCCATGCGCGGCGTCCCCGGCAGCATCCACGTCGGCGACTCGCTGCGTGCCGACGCCTTCGGCGACCTCACCGTCGACGCGGTGGTGACCAACCCACCGTTCGGCGACACCAACTGGGGCCAGGAGGAGCTCGGGTACGACCGGCGCTGGGAGTACGGCACGCCGCCGCGCACCGAGCCGGAGCTGGCCTGGATCCAGCACGCCCTCGCGCACCTGCGACCGGGCGGGACCGCCGTCATCCTGATGCCGCCTTCGGCCGCCAGCCGGCGCGCCGGCCGGCGGATCCGCGCCGAACTGCTACGCCGCGGTGCGCTGCGTGCGCTCATCGCGCTACCGGCCCGGGCGGCCGCGCCGCACGGCGTGCCCCTGCACCTGTGGGTGCTACGGCGCCCCGCACCGGACGCCGCGCTGCCGGCACACGCGCTGCTGGTGAACGCCTCCGACGGCGACCTCGCCCCGGTGTATGCCCGGGTCCTGGAGACGTTCCGCCGGTTCACCGCCGCACCGGACGCGCCGGTCGAGGAGCCGGGGTTCGCCCGCGCCGTACCGGTCATCGAGCTGCTCGACGAGGAGGTCGACCTGACCCCGGCGCGCCGGCAGCCGGCCGTGGCGGCCGAGGATACGGGGGAGCACCTGGTCCGTACCCGGGAGCGGCTGGCGGCGCTGATGACGGAGCTGCCGGGGCTGATGCCCGAAGTCGTGGCCGACGAGGAGGCGGGTGCCTCGCCGACCGTGTCCATCGCCGAGCTGGCCAAGGCCGGTGCGCTCCAGATCGTCGGCCCGGTCCGGCCGGCGTCGCGGGACACTGGCGCGGCCGACGACCGGCCGGTGCTCACCGTGGCGGACGTGGTGAACGGCCGGCCGGCCTCGGGCCGACCAGAGCGTCCCCTCACCCCGGAGGTCGTCGTGCGGGCGGGCGACGTCGTCGTGCCGATGATTGCGACAAAGCTCACTGCCCGCGTGGCGAGTACCGACGGCGAGCTGCTCGGCAACAATCTCTACCTGTTGCGACCCAATCCGGCGGCGCTCGATCCCTGGTTCCTGGTGGGGCAGCTGCGCACCTCCGCCAACCAACGCCAGGCGAGCAGCCTGTCCGGCACCCTGCGGTTCGACGTGCGGCGTGCCCAGGTGCCCCGGGTGCCGCTCGACGAGCAGCGACGGCAGGGTGAGGCGTTCCGCCGCCTGGACGCCTTCGACGGCGCGCTGCGGCGCGCGGCCGAGCTGGGTGCCGAATTGGTCCGCATGACTGCTGACGGTTTGGCGCGAGGTGTACTCCGACCGGGTGAAGACTCCGATCCGCAACCACGCTGATACTGCATTGACGTCCACGGAAGGAATCTGGTGAGTACCAAGCACACCGAGCTGGCGAACTTCATCTGGTCGGTGGCCGACCTGCTGCGCGGCGACTACAAGCAGTCCGAGTACGGGCGGGTGATCCTGCCGTTCACCGTGCTGAGACGTCTCGACTGCGTGCTGGAGCCGACGAAGGACGCCGTGGTGGCGCGGTACGCCCAGCTCAAGGAGCAGGGCGTGACCAACATGGAGCCCGTGCTGCGGCGGACGGCGAAGCTGTCCTTCTACAACACCAGCCCCCTGACGTTCCGTGGGCTGCTCGCCGACCAGGACCACGTCGCCACGAACCTGCGTGGCTACATCGGCGGCTTCTCGCCGGGCGCGGCCGACGTGCTGGACAAGTACGCCTTCGACACGCAGATCGGCCGGCTCGCCGAGGCCGGGCTGCTCTACCAGGTGGTGGCGAAGTTCGCCGACATCGACCTGCACCCGGACGTCGTGTCCAACCACCAGATGGGGTACGTCTTCGAGGAGTTGATCAGGCGCTTCTCCGAAATCTCCAACGAGACCGCCGGTGAGCACTTCACCCCGCGCGAGGTCATCAAGCTGATGGTCAACCTGCTACTTGCGCCGGATGACGAGGACCTGGTCACGCCGGGCATCGTGAAGAAGGTGTATGACCCGGCGTGCGGCACCGGTGGCATGCTCACCGAGGCGCAGGAGCACATCCAGGAGCTCAACCCGCACGCCACCGTCGAGGTGTACGGCCAGGAGCTCAACGGCGAGACGTACGCGATCTGCCGCTCCGACATGATGCTCAAGGGCGGCGATCCCACGAAGATCGCGTACGGCAACTCGTTCAGCCAGGACGGGCACACCGACGAACGCTTCGACTACATGCTGGCCAACCCGCCGTTCGGCGTGGAGTGGAAGAAGGTCGAGAAGTTCATCAAGGATGAGGCCGCTGTCAGCGATGGCGGCCGGTTCAAGGCCGGTCTGCCACGCATCAACGACGGCTCGCTGCTGTTCCTTCAGCACATGATCTCGAAGATGAAGCGGCCCGAGGACGGGGGCACGCGGCTCGCGATCGTCTTCAATGGCTCGCCGTTGTTCACCGGCGCGGCCGGGTCGGGCGAGTCGGAGATCCGCCGCTGGATCCTGGATCGAGACCTGTTGGAAGGCATCATCGCGTTGCCTGACCAGTTGTTCTACAACACCGGCATCTCCACGTACTTCTGGATCCTGTCGAACCGCAAGGATCCCTCGCTGGAGCGCAAGGTCATCCTGCTCGACGGGCGCGAGCACTGGGCCAAGATGCGCAAGAGCCTGGGGGAGAAGCGCAAGCAGATCACCGAGGAGCAGATCGCCGACCTGACCCGGATGTACGGGGCCGCGCTGCCGATCGCGGAGGACCCGGAGCACCCGGACCACGGCAAGGTCAAGATCTTCAAGACGACCGACTTCGGGTACCAGCGGATCACCGTCGAGCGTCCGTTGCGGCTGCGGTTCGAGGTTACCGAGGAGAGCGTCGCGGCGCTGGCTGAGGCGAAGGCGCTGGCGAAGTACACCTGGCGGGACGATCTGCTGGCGGCGGTGAAGTCGCTGATCGGTACGAGCGCGTCGACGCGTCAGGGCTTCGTGTCGAAGCTCGACCAGGCGATTGCAGGGCTTGGCAAGTTGCCAGCTCCCGTGGAGAAGGCGGTATGGGAGGCCGTGTCGGTGCCCGACCCGGAGGGGGAGGTGCAGACCGACCGTAAAGGCAACCCGCTGCCGGACCCTGACCTGCGTGACAACGAGAACGTGCCGTTGGGTGAGGACATCCACGAGTACCTGAAGCGCGAGGTGCTGCCGCACGTACCGGACGCGTGGATTGACGAGACGAAGACGAAGATCGGGTGCGAACTCCCGTTTACTCGTTACTTCTACGTATATGAGCCGCCTCGGGCGATTTCAGCGATCGACGCAGAGATTGTGGCCCTTGACACCGAAATTCAGAGTCTCCTAAAGCAGGTGACGCGGAAGTGACGAATTTGGCTCCGTGGCTTACCGACACGCGCTGGGAAACAGTGCCGATTAGGTTCGTCGCAAAGCTGGGAACCGGCCATACTCCTAGTCGTAGCAGGCCAGACTATTGGGAAGACTGCACGATACCTTGGATTACACTTGCTGATGTCTGGCAACTCCGAAGTGGTGCGGTCGACTTTATAGAAGATACGAAGGAGAAAATTAGTCAGAAAGGCTTGGCTAATTCGGCGGCGGTAATTCATCCGGCCGGCACTGTCATCCTTTCTAGGACTGCTTCGGTAGGCTTCTCTGGAATTATGAAGAGAAGTATGGCGACGAGCCAGGATTTTGCTACTTGGACGTGCGGACCACAGTTGCACCCACGGTTTCTTCTGTACGTATTGCGTGCAACCGCGCCGGATCTTCGACGGATCGCTGCTGGTTCAACCCATAAGACTGTCTATATGCCGGACATCGAGCAGTTGCGGACTCCACTTCCTCCCGTGGATGTGCAACTGCAAATGATAGCTTATATAGACCAAGTCACCACGCGGCTCGACCATCTCGCGATGGCGCGACGCCGCCAGTTGGCGCTGGTGGAGAGCCGACTCGAAGCGGCATGGTCCACTCGCCTCGCAAAACTCATAGATGCATACCGTCCGATCCCTATGCGTCGATTGATCATGGCGATGTGTGATGGGCCATTTGGTAGTGCGTTGACTAGTCGTCATTACTCGGACCAAGGTGCCCGAGTAATTCGTCTCGGCAACATCGGGCGGGCGCAATTCATAAATCGCGATGCGGCTTTCATTCCGGGAGCCTACTTCTCGCAACTTCGGCGACACGAAGCATGCGCGGGTGATTTGGTGATGGCCGGCCTAGGCGACGAGAACCATCCGCTTGGGCGCGCGTCAGTCGTGCCTACTGGGCTTGGGCGGGCAATTGTAAAGGCAGATTGCTTCAGGCTTCGCTTGGATCAGACTAGGATCTCCCATGAGTTTGCGGCTTGGGCACTCAGTTCTGGCCCAATCTCTCAGCAGATTTCGGCTCTAAAGCGCGGTTCTACCAGATCTCGCATCAACTTAGAAGTAGTTCGCGAGATTGTGCTACCCGTTCCGCCCATGGCTGTGCAATTTGGGGTGGTTGAAGAGCTTTCAGAGTTGCGCAGAAAATGCGAGGCGGCCGCGGAGGCTATAAGGCGTCAGCTTCTCCTTATCGAAGAACGGAAACAGGCCGTGATAGCTGCGGCAGTCACCGGGAAACCCGGCGTCATGGATCCAGTGGGTACGGCGGCCGACTGAGCGCTGGCTGAGGCGGCGAGTAGGCGGGCGCATATGCGCGATGACCGGGAGGTGGGAGTATGACCGCAGGTAGGTCCATGGGCAGTAGCGTTCCGCTCGCCGCATGGCAGTTGCGAAAGGCGCTGGAGAGGGAATTCGGCGGCCTGATCGACATGACGGACCCAGCCGGGCAGCGCGATTCTAATGGGCAAATGTTCAGAAGTCGAGCGGCAGCAGCGTTGGTGGTAAGGAGCTTAACAGGTTGTGACAGCGCTGCGGCGGCTGGGGGTATCGTCGATGGTTTCAATGACGAAGGAATTGACGCTGTCGCGACTGATGCCACTGCGCGGCTTTGGTTAGTTCAAAGTAAGTGGAGCGATCACGGCGACAAAAGTATCTCTGTTGGGGAAGTTAACAGTCTGCTAGATGGCTTTCGTCTTCTAAGTAGGAGAGAGTTTTCGGGCCTCAACCCTCGGTTGCAAGCTTTCGAGCCGCAAATCACCGAAGTACTAAATAATCCGAAGCGGAAGATTACCCTCGTCCTTTCGGTCATGGGCTCTCAGCAGATTTCACGGGATGTGGCACGTCGGCTCGATGATGCCGTCGTCGAATCTAACCGGTATAACCGAGATGACCCGATACTGGACTACCGAGTATTCCTGATGAAGGATCTTCGTCAGATACTTAAAGATGACCTTCGGGAAGCGCCGATTAGCTTGACGGTTGGCATGGGTACCTGGCACAAGTTGTCGGGCCATCTCGAGGCGTACCAAGGCGAAGTTGCGGTTGGTTCGGTAGCTGCATGGTACAACGAACACGGTGACCGCTTGTTTGAGCGGAACCTCCGCAAGCCTCTCGGTCAAACTGAAGTTAATCTGGGCATGGTCAATACCTTACTCAGGGAGCCGGAAAACTTCTGCGCCCTCAATAACGGTATTACTATGCTTTGTGAATCCGTGGTTCCTAACCTTTGGAATCCAAGTGCCGCTGAGAGTCCCGTAAATCTCACGGTCATTGGTGCGAGCGTGGTTAATGGAGCGCAAACAGTTTCGGCTGTTCGAGAGGCGGTGCGACAGGACCCGACGGCAACAAAGGTGGGATATGTTTCGGTCAAGGTGATTTCCCTGCGGGACGCGCCTCCAGAGCTAGGTGTCCAAATTACGCAGGCCACCAATAGGCAGAACCAGGTAGAGTTGCGCGACTTTGTGGCCCTCGATCCTGTTCAGGCAGATATTGAAGAGGACTTTCGGCTATCCCTGCCACAGCGATATGTGGTAATGAGGGGTGACGAAATTCCGGCACCGGAGGATGGTTGCACGGTCGAGGAGGCGGCTGAGGCGCTGGCGTGCGCACGTAGGGATCCGGAACTTGTGATCCGTGCGATTGCTGATCTTGATTTGCTCTGGGAGCGAGGTCCGCAGGGTGCTTATGCAATCTTGTTTCACCGTAGGCCGCGTACCGCCCTAGAGATCTGGCGGTCGGTGCTGTTTCTGCGTGCTGTCAAGACCGCATTGGCTGATAGTCGAAACAGTCGCCGTGGCCGGGCTGAAGCGGTTGTTGAACAGGGGGAGCTTCTTATTGCTCACTTAACGCTGAGGAGGCTGGATCTCAGGGACATCGACAAGCCGGATTTGGGCATATCGGCTTTGCTGGAGTCGGTGCCTGCGACGGCTGTTCTAGTCACCGATTGGCTGATTAAGCATATTGATGATGAATTTGGTGCGACTTCATCAATAACAAACACCTTCTCGAATCCTGCGCGACTAGTGCTGTTGGCATCCAAGGTTTCGGCAAGTCTAGACCTAGGTGGGCCAGCGCCGGAACTATCGGCGGATTACAGTCGTCTCCGCGCTCCCCGTCGTCCAAACGCGGTGCGAACAATCGTTGAGGCCGGCGCAGTCAAGGATGGCACTATCCTCTCGTACCGAGGGCAGAACAAGCCTGAGATTGCCGCATTGGAGTCGTGGCTTGCTGACGACCCGCGGCGTGGTCAGGCTTCGTGGATAAATGATCGGGTTCGACCACTCCTCTGGGCTGAGGATGGCCGTCAGTACACGCCCACGGGGCTGGTCCAACGAATGTGGGATTTGGCCGGCTGGGAAGACGGACGACCAAGGGCTGTGCAGGGGCCAGCGCGGTGGTTTGTGACCGGTGCTGGATCGTTGGCCCAGCTTGCCGACGAGATCCTCAACAAACAGAACGATGCCGACTGAGAGTCGGCTGGCCCCCTGATCAGGTGGACTTTGGAGTGTGATGACTGTGGGTTTGGTATACAAGGAGCACTCGTTCGAGGCCGCGATTGAGGCGTCGCTGCTCGACTCCGGTTGGCTACCCGGCACTCCCAACAACTACCGCCCCGACCTCGGCCTCGACACCGCCGAACTGTTCGCCTTCATCGGTGACACCCAGCCGAAGGAGTGGGAGAAGCTTCTCGCGTACCACGGCAACGACCCGGACGACGCGCAGCGTGCCTTCGCCCAGTACCTCGGCAAGCAGATCGACGAGCGCGGCGTCCTTGACGTGCTGCGCCGAGGCGTGAAGGACCGGGGTGTCCTCATCAGGCTCGCGTACTTCAAGCCCGCCCACACCATCACCGACGATGCGCTCGCGTTCTACCGGAAGAACCGGCTCACCGTCACCCGGCAACTTCAGTACTCACTGAGCAACACCAACGCGCTCGACCTGGTGCTGTTCGTCAACGGCATCCCGCTCGCCACCGCCGAACTGAAGAACCCGCTCACCGGGCAGACCGTCGAGCACGCCAAGAAGCAGTACCGCGACGACCGTGACCCGAAGGAACTGCTGTTCACTCGCCGCGCCCTTGTGCACTTCGCCGTCGACCCGGACCTGGTCTTCGTGACCACCAGGCTGGACCGCGACAAGACCAGGTTCCTGCCGTTCAACATGGGCTCCGAAGGGCCGGGCGTATCCGGCGGTGCGGGCAACCCGCCCGCCAAGCCCGGCGGCTACCGGACCTCGTACCTGTGGGAGCAGATCTGGCACCCGGACACCTGGCTCGACCTGGTACGCCGGTTCCTGCATACGGAGGGGAAGGGGAGCCTGATCTTCCCGCGCTTCCACCAGTGGCACGCCGTGGTCAATCTCGCCGACCACGCGGCGCGGCACGGCTCCGGCCACAACTACCTGGTCATGCACTCCGCCGGCTCGGGTAAGTCCAACACCATCGCCTGGCTCGCCCACCGGCTGTCCAGCCTGCACACCCCGGCCGACCCGGCCGCCCTCGACCCGAAGGCCCACGCAGCCGGCCTCGGCCCCAACCAGCCGGTCTTCGACAAGATCATCATTATCAACGATCGGCTCGTGCTCGACCGGCAGTTGCAGGACACCGTGTTCCAGTTCGACCACGTGCCCGGTGTGGTGCAGCGCATCGAGAAGGACTCCGCCCAACTCGCCGCCGCCCTCCAGAGTGAGACCGCGAAGATCGTCATCACGACGGTACAGAAGTTCCCGTTCATCCTCGACAAGGTCAGCGGACTGAAGGGTAAGCGGTTCGCCATCATCGTCGACGAGGCACACTCGTCGCAGGCCGGCGAGTCCGCCGCGGCGCTCAAGAAGGTGCTGCTCAAACTCGGCAGCGACGACATCGACGCCGACGGCGACCCGCTCACCGCGTCGGCGCTCGCCCGCGGCCGGCACGACAGCCTGTCGTACTTCGCCTTCACGGCCACCCCGAAGCCGAAGACCCTCGAACTTTTCGGTACACCGCACCCGGTCACCGGTAACCCGCACCCGTTCCACACGTACTCGATGCGCCAGGCCATAGAGGAGGGCTTCATCCTCGACGTGCTGCGCAACTATGTGACCTACCAGTCGTACTGGAAGCTCGCGAACGCCAACCCGGATGACCCCGAGGTCGACCCGAAGAAGGCCGGCGCGCAGCTCGCCCGGTTCGTCAGCCTGCACCCCACCTCGAACTCCCAGCGCGCCGAGATCATCGTCGAGCACTTTCGCCGGCACACCGCGCCCCGGCTCGGCGGCCGCGCCAAGGCCATGGTGGTCACCCAGTCACGCGAGAACGCGGTCCGGCTGTACCGGGCCATCAAGAAGTACGTCGACGACCAGGGCTACCCGGACTGCGAGACGCTCGTCGCGTTCTCCGGCGACCTGGAGATCGACGGTGTCGAGGTGACCGAGGCGCGCCTCAACGGTTTCGGCGAAGGCGAGCTGCCGGCGCGGTTCGCCTACACCGCCGCCGACGACAAGCACGCCGGCACGCCCGCCGCCAAGCAGGACCGGCAGTACCGGATCCTGGTCGTCGCCGAGAAGTACCAGACCGGTTTCGACCAGCCGCTGCTGACCACGATGTACGTCGACAAGGCGCTCAAGGGCGTCGCCGCGGTGCAGACCCTGTCGCGGCTCAACCGTACCCACCCGCTGAAGACGCAGGGCGACATCTTCGTCCTCGATTTCCGCAACGACGCCGAGGCCATCGCCGAGCAGTTCAAGCCGTTCTACGAGACGGCCACCACCACCCCGACCGACCCGAACCTGCTCTACACCGCGCAGAACAACGTCATGGGGTACGCGCTGCTCGTCGATGCGGAGATGCAGAAGTACGCCGAGGAACTGCTCGCCGCCGAGCGGAAGGCGAAGAGCGACACCGCGATCCAGCGGGCCCACGCCGCGCTCTACCACCTCACCGACTCTGCCCGGGACCGGTACGTCGCGCTGGCCGCCGATGACCGTGAGCGGGCCGACGGCTTCCGCGCCGCGCTGCGCGACTACGTGCGGATGTATGCCTTCCTGTCCCAGGTCGTGCCCTACCACGACGAGGAGCTGGAGCGGCTGTACCTGTTCGGCCGGGCCCTGCTCAACCGGCTGCCGCGCCAGCGCGACGCCTCCGTCGACATCGGCGAGGTCGTGCTCACCCACCTGCGCATCAGCAAGACCGGCCAACACGACGTCAGCCTTACGTCGGAGGGCGAGCAGGTGCTGCCAGGGTTCACCGGTGGCGGCGCCGGCCCGCAACACGAGTCGGAGAAGGTCGCGCTGTCCGAGCTGATCGAGGAGTTCAACAACCACTTCGGCATCGGCCTGGGCGACTCGGACAAGATCTGGGTGGAGCAGCAGATCGCCGCCGCGGCCGAGGACGGTACGCTCCAGGCGGCCGCCATCGTCAACGACGAATCGAACTTCGGCGTCGTCTTCGACAAGCGATTTGAAGATATCGTCATCTCGCGCCACGACGACAACGGCAAGCTGATGCAGCGGTACCTCGACGACAAGACGCTGCAGACCCAGCTCAAGCAGTTCGCGCGGCGCCAGGCGTACCAGATGATCCGCCGGCAGAAAGGCATCGCCTAGCTCGTCGGTCGACCACGAAGGAGTAAGCCCGCTGTGGGGCAGGTAGATCCGCCGGCGCTGTACGTCGCCCATGACGACAGTACGGTCATCGTCTCGATCCTCCCGCTGAAGGTCCATGGCGGCAGAGCGGAAACGTACCGCTGGGGAAGCGTTCTCGAGATCAGCCCGGCGCCGCCTGGTGAAGGCGTGGACGTCCGACGTCTGTGCCGTCTCGTCGGCTCCGCACTTCTTGTGCTCTCGGCGCTTGTCGGATGGGTAGGCATCCGATGGTGGCCGGCTATTTGCCTGGTCGGGTTCGCCACCCTGGTGGTCGCCGCGGTCTACCCCGTACCGCAGGAGGCGGGCACCATTCTCGCCCCACAGCTACGTCACCGGCGGGACGACCACAGGATCCTGGTCGACGACGAGGACCGTCAGGCGCTCTCGGCGGCGGTTGATCTGGGGGAGCGCATCGCCGAGACGTGGCCGGCGCTGCGGGGCATGGTCGACACGGTGGCGGCGGAGCGCCTGCTCGCCCACGCGCTGTGGGAGCTGGCCGATCTCCTGGAACGCCGGCAGGGTTTCCGGGAGATGCGAGACGACCTGGCCGAGCATGATCACGAAGGGCTGCCTGCCGACAGTCCCGCTGTTCGCAATCTGTTGGCTCAGCGCACGAAGGTCGCGACGGCGCTGGCGGATCTCGACGCCGAGGTCGGCCGTCGCCTGGCCGAGTTGACAGCGACCGCTGTGGCCGGTGAGAACATCATCCGGGAATGGGAGATCGGCGAGCTGGTTCGCGACGCCGACCAGAGACTCGCCGAGCTGGCCCCACACGACCTGCCTGGCGAGTCGCGGGCCGGTGCGGCCCTGGCCGACCAGACCGAGGCCGTCATGGCGGCATACCGCGAGCTGAACACCAGGTACGGCGACGGGATCTGACGCATGCAGGCGGGAACGCTGGTCGGTGACCGGTACGAGCTGACGTACCCGGTCGGGCGGGGCGGCATGGGCGAGGTCTGGGCTGGGTACGACCGGAAGCTCGACCGGCCGGTCGCCGTCAAGGTGCTCCACCAGGTCGCGATGGCCGAAGCCGACCGTGACACCACGGTGGAACGCTTCATGCGGGAAGCCCGCGTGACCGCCCGGCTTGACCACCCGGGCGTACCGAACGTCCACGACGTCGGCTTCCACGACGGTGACATCTACATCGTCATGCAGCTCGTGTCCGGGGTCGTACTCGCCGACCTCGTCGCCGAGCGGGGCCGGCTGCCGGTGCCGTGGTCGGCGGCGATCGGGGCGCAGATCTGCTCCGTACTGGCCGCGGCCCACGCCGACTCGCTGGTGCACCGGGACCTCAAGCCGCAGAACGTCATCGTCACCCCGGCGGGTACGGTCAAGGTGCTCGACTTCGGCATCGCGGCGCTGCTCGGCCCGGCCGACGTGCCCCGGTTGACGGTCACCGGCGAAACCCTCGGCACACCCACCTACATGGCGCCCGAGCAGGCCCTGGGCGGCGCCGTCGGACCGCGCGCCGACCTGTACGCGCTGGGGTGTGTGCTGTTCGAGCTGCTGGTGGGGGAGCCTCCGTACCAGGCGGATACCGCGCTGGGCATGCTGCATAGCCACATGAACGATCCGGTGCCGCTGGTGGACGACCACCGCGACGACGTACCCGACGGTCTGACGAAACTGGTTGCCCGGCTGCTCGCCAAAGACCCGCTGGACCGCCCGGAGTCAGCCGTCGAGGTGTACGAGCTGCTGATGCCGTGGGCCGCCGAGGATGTCGGCGTGGCCGGTGGCGAGGCCGTCATGTCCGGGTCGGACGGTGCGGTGGCGGACCCGACGATGCCGTACCGGTACCCGTTCGGCCCGCTGCCCCGCCGTCGAGCGACCGCGCCGACCAAGGCGGACGGCAGGCAGGTTTCGGTCCCGACACTCGCGGAGTTGCAGGAGGTCCGGGACCGGGCTGCCGCGCTGGCCGAGGAGGAGCGGTTCAGCCAGGCCGCCGAGGCGTTGGAAAGCGCCCTGCGGTCTGCGCTCGGCGCGTACGGCGGACGGCATCCCAGGGTCCTCGACGCCCGGCTCGACTTCGCCAGCATGCTGCTGCTCGCCGGTGACTATAGGCGAGCGCTGCCGGAGTTCGAGAGGCTGGCCACCGACCTCGCCGCGCGGATGGGCCCCGATGACGAGCTGGTGTGGTACTGCCGGCAGCAGGGCGCCACCTGCCAGGCCGAGCTCGGGGAGGCGACCGAGGCGCTGCGGTCGCTGCGGGCGCTGCTGGCGGATCAGCGGCGGGTGCTCGGCGTCGGTGCGGCTGAGACATTCCCGCTGCAACATGAGATCGCCCTTCTGACCGCGGGTGTTGGGGACGTCGACGAGGCCCGGCGGCAGCTCCAGGAACTTCTGGCTCATGTACGCCGTGTCCACGGACCCGACTCGTCCGACGCGTCGGACATCGAGGCGCTACTGGCTCACCTTTCGCGGCTCGACAAAGGATGGCGGGAGTCGAGCTAGACCTGGCTTCTGTTACGCAAACGGGCTGTCAGAAGAGTGTGACGCCATCGCCGTTCTGCACGATACGGTGTGCATGCTGCGGCGGCGGCAGAATGTTGGCATCCTCTAGATCGGTCACGGTAACAAGCGGGTTGGCGATGATCCGCTCAAGGAGATCTGCCTGCTTGGCCTCAAGCTCCACGCAGCCTTCGAGGACGGCAACCAAGTCGCGTAGCTCGTCGGTCATGTCCAGCGTCCATCGCGCGGAGGTGAGCTCGTCGAGCTCCGACCCGCCGCGCCGACCAGATGGGTTTCGTTTCCGGTAGTCGAACCAGTGCTTGATGATTCGCATACCAGATACTTCGAAGGACCACACGGCGGCGCTGACAGGACCGACCCGGCCTGAGCCAATCACGACGCTTTGGTCCACCTCGTCGTAAGTGATTGAGTCTGGCATGTCCGTTGCGTGTCCGGAGATCGGGGAGAGGACGGCCGGCCGCTTGGCTGAAAGTTGCCTAGGTGATCTGCCGTCCACGATGTCTTCGAAACGTTCACCGAAGGTATGTAGCCATATCACACGCCTGCCTATCAGAACTGCCTCGTGCCATAAGTCTGGGACCGCCGTGAGCGGTACTCGAACACCTGGCTGTCGAAGCTCCTCGTGGAATCTCCTGGTGTAGCCGCAATGTGCAACTACTCCGGCCACGTAAGCCATAACGTCCGTGTCGTCGGTTGCGATACCGAGGCGCTGGCGCAGCAGCGTCGCAAGGTTCGGCGCCACGTTTGGTAGTGTCCGGCTCGTGTCACGGTAGAGCGGGATGACGCGACCGCCGTGATGTCCTCTGAAGTGGTGGGTGTCGGGCACGTAGGCCGTGAAGACGGCGGCAGGACCGCTGGTAAGCGGTTCGCGTAGTTGTGTGGTCAGATAAACTTGACGAGGGCCGGCGATCCGCCAGAGGTCGGAACGGAGGAAATCAATGACGCGTTGATCGGCGATCAGATACTGGCGGTCAAAGCTTCGAAATCCGATGCGCTGTATTCTGGGTGTCGGTGACTTCTCGTCTCTGATTGTTACGTAATCTGTCTCGCCTGGGAATGGTACGAGCCGTTTGTTGACATCCCTGTCGCGAGTCTCCTTCATTAGCCGAGCCTTTTCTGTAGGGTTGGCATTGATGAGCGCTCGCCAACGTTGCAGGAGAACGTTTCGGTCCGGAGCGTGAACC
The DNA here is from genome assembly GCF_049999945.1 of Planosporangium spinosum. NCBI lineage: Bacteria > Bacillati > Actinomycetota > Actinomycetes > Micromonosporales > Micromonosporaceae > Planosporangium > Planosporangium spinosum. The sequence goes on from NZ_JBLYUB010000042.1 coordinate 44,533, forward strand.
CAAGCCCGATTGCACTTCACGCCCAGGGACGTGTACGGGAGCACTTCCTCGATCCGTGGGTTCCGGGTCCAAGAACCATCCTGGGTCGGTTGCAGCGGCGCTTCCCAGTCGATCGGGCAGTCCCGCCAGCGCCAATCGTCTATTTGGATTTGCCTCAGCAGGCTGAACTTCTCCGCCTGGTCTCCGGACAACGCCAGGTGTTGAATCAATGCTGGTTCGGCACGTTTAGATGTTGAACGTCGCGCGAAAATTGCGATGCAGACTGGATGTGGTACGCCGGGGAATACGCGGGATTTGGTATTGGACCAGTGGCCTTCGGTGGACAGGTCGACGATCCAGCCGAAGTCCGCGTGCTCGCGTAGGTAGCGTCTCATGCCGGCGAAGCCCGGTCCGTTAAGGTATGCGTAGGTGGTGATGAAGGCCACCACTCCAGCCGGCTGTTCGGGTGTCGACTCGAATGCCTTCCAGAGTGCCCATCGCCAGAAGTAGATTGCTAAGTCGTGTAGCTTGTGTTCATGTCTCCAGTTTCCCGGCGCTCGGAAATCATCCAACAGTGATCTTTGGCCCGGATGTTGGTCCAGTACCCACTTGCCATACGGCTTCGCCTTCGCTCGGTATGGCGGGTTGCCCAGGACCACCATCACTCCCTCGTCGGTCTTGACCTTGTTCGCCGCTCGGCGGGAGTCGGCAAGTGGCGCGTACATCCGGGCGCGCGCGGGCAACGGCATCTTATTCGGATCATCGAGGGTGTCCGCAACGTAGAGCCGAAAGTCTTCGTCTTTGGCTTCGGCGTGGTAGGCGTCCAACGCTTGGTCGAGCTTGAGTTCTGCGACCGCGTACGGACCGATCTGTCTTTCGAACCCGACTAGTCGAGTCAGCAGGGCGCGTAGCGACGCGGGAACATCGCCACCCTCGCCCTTAACTGTTTCTGCTACTCGGTCTAGCACGCTCTGAAGGAAGGTGCCGGTACCCATGGCGGGATCGAGGACCACCACGTGATTGTCGGCGAGGCCCCGCTCAACGCCTAGTTTGGTCCGCAGCACTTCGTCGACGAAGCGGGTCATGAAATCAGTGACCGCTGTCGGGGTGTAATACGCCCCCGTCTGTCGCCGTATTACTGGATCGTAAGCCTCCAGAAACTCCTCATAAAGCCAGTGGTGGGTGCCAGCTGCGGGCCAGCGACTCCAATCCGCTACACCGATGACCCGACGCATCGTTTGCAGGGCAATGCTGCGCTCTTCGATGCTCATTCCGCGGTCAGGGCGAGCTGTGAGGATGGAAAGAGCCCGGCCGACCAGGAGATGCCGTTTGGCAAGCTTTTCGCCGATGTCCGATATCTCCAGCCCCTCGAAAATGACACCTTCCCGCCGGGCGAGCATCAGTCCGAAGGTTATGGTCTGGGCATATGCGTCGACAAACTCATCGTCAGTGAGGTCCGGAAACAGCCACTCTTGCCAGTCTGCAAGGTGCTCGGAGAACAATGCCTTTGTGTTGCCTCGGCGTTCCCTCTGAAGCGCTTCGGCGACCTCGTCTCGCAGAAGGTGGCACAGTCTTGCGGAAATTTTGATTAGATCGCGGAGATCCCGGGGCGGTGTCGGTTTCCAGCAGAGGAAGTTCTGCAGCAGCGACGCGAATGTGTCGTTCTTGGGGCGAAGTCGGGATCCTGACCGTGCCAGATCTCCTTCCAGGGCTGCGACATCACCGCTCTGTTGTCCGTAGTGATAGACTGCCCAACTAGTTCCATCGGTGTAGAGCACGTTTGGGAGCGCCTTTAGCTTCTCCCACTGCTCCCGATCCCTGGCCTTCCCCCAGCGCGGCGAGCCCGGTACTCCCATGCCCGGCGCCTTCAATTCCACGACACCGACGCGTGCACCAGAAACGTCGATTGCCAGGTCTGGTCGGATTCTGAGTGACTTTTCTGCTGCTTCTCGGTGGGAGAGTAAATCTAGCCCGAGTGCGTGCGCGACGTCCCTGAGGAGCGTTTCCACTGCGGCGGTCAGGTTCGCCTCTGCTTGTCCAACTTGCGCTCGTAGGAGTGGCGCTACGACTGCACCAAACTTTGCGACCGCTCGTTCAACCTGCGCAGGAAAAGCGCCGGTCGATCCTTCGCTCTTGCTGTGGTTGGGCGTGCGTGCCATCGGCGTGCCTCCCGTTCGGCAGAAACCGGTCAAGACCTAGCCAGAACAGAGAGGCATACGTACTGCTCCCTTCCGATAGCTGTACGTCACTGACAGCTTGAATCAAGTAGCCCCTAGATATCAAGAGATCAGCATGTACCGGTGTAGTTTGCGCTGATTAAGCAACCTTTGTCGTGATAGTCATGTTGTATAACTCGCGTTCAAATCTGCCTATATCATGATTGTTGTTACGTGCCAATCCTTTTTTGTGGGCCTGCACAGGGTCAGCTAGTCGCCTGTACTCGGGAGCGCGATCGGGGCCAATCCGGGCGTTCCTGGACCTGAGTGCTTCGCTATCCGGTCAGGCGACCTCGGCTCGCAGCAGATTCGACAACACTTATGGCGTGCTGGGGGCTCCAAGCGCTCCGGTTGCGTCCTGCGGTGTCAATCGCCGCTACAGATCTTGAAAGGCCAGGTTGAATGGTGTTCGCGCGGTGGGGCGTTCGGTACGGTCGTGGCCATGAGTGACGAGCCTCCGGTGCGGGTCGGACTGCGGGTCAAGGACGTGAGCGCGGCTGCGGCGTTGTACGAGAGCTTCGGTTTCGTTCCGGTCGGAACGGTGCCCGGACTGGACGGCCAGGTGGTGATGGCGATCCTTCGTCGGGGTCCGTTGCAGCTGTTGGTCGATGCATTGGTGGGCATGCCGTTCGCGGACAGCGTGCGGGAGCGTCAGACGAAGGTGGGGCCACGCGGTCTTGGCGTGGTCATCGGGATCGAGGTGGACGATGTTGATGAGGCGGCCCGGCGTTGCCGAGCCGCGGGCTGCGTGATCGGGGCCGGCCCGCTGGATGCGCCCTGGGGCGAGCGCTACGTCGAGGTCGAGGACCCTCACGGGTACGCGTGGAAGTTCTTCCAGGTGCTGCCCGATCCACCAGACGACAGCCAGGGCGCGGTTGCTGACCTGTGGTTCGGACAGGCCAAGGTCGCCGACGACCAGCTGGTGGACCGTTCAGGCTAGGGCTGGTGCGGCTCAAGGGTCAGGCCGGTGTGAACGACGAAGCTGTCGATCAGGTCGGTGCGGTACTGGATCCGCTTGAGCCGCTGCTTGACGACGGCCTGAAGATGATCGACGCCATAGACGGCGAGATTGCCGATGCTGCGCTTGAGATGCGACCAGACTCCCTCGGTGGGGTTGAGGTCAGGGGCGTAGGCGGGCAGCCGGATGACGTACAGCCAGTCCCGGGCGGTGATCAACTGCCGCATCGCGACGCTGACGTGGTTGTTCAGGTTGTCCCAGACGAGCACGATCGGGCCGCCCAACTGTTGGTGTGCAGCATCCAGCAGGGCGATGAGTCGGTCTCGGCGAAGCTGCGCCGCTCGTTCCTGCGTCCCCGGTGGACGATGGTGCGGTAGATCAGGCGGCTGCGCCGGCCCGGTTTGAGGCACACTAAGCCGGCGACCGATACGCGCCCGGAGCCCTTGCCGGGCACCGCCACCACCGGGGTACGGCCTCGGCGGCCCCAAGTACGCGCCTTCGGCGGGCGCAGCGTCTGACCCGCCTCGTCCTCGAAGCAGATCCACGCGTCGCGCTGCGCCGCTACCGTTTTCCCGCCGGCCATGCCTCCCGCCGCCACGCCGCGACCGCCTGCTCGGCGCGTTCGACCGCACGATGTGCGGGTACCTGCACCGACCAGCCGATGCGGTGCGACAGGTAGGACGTGCCGCGCAGCGTGTAGCGGACGCGGGGGAACAGGGAACAGGTTGCGTCCCACCGAGTGGTGTAGAAGCTGATCCACTTCGGCGTATCGCAGACATGAAGAGGGTCATCGCGTGAGTCTCTGTGTGAACGACCAAGAACACCCAGAGGACGGAGTACGCGATGACCC
>NZ_JBLYUB010000043.1:0-45859 GCF_049999945.1 Planosporangium spinosum
TACGGACGCCGCTGGGACGGCGACGACGGCGAATCGCCCGAGCCCAAACGGCCAGCCCGGCTCCTCACCGACCTGCCACCCATCCTGCCCTGGTGGGGACCACGCCAGCGAGGTTGAAATCAGCTCAGGGCGTCCGGGGTGATGGTCAGGTTGACCGGTAGATGCAGGGCATTGATCCAGGGCGTATTGCTGCCGCAGATGAGGTTGTTGGCGAACCACGGCGACGGGTCGAGGAAGGCGTAACCGGCAGCCAGCGCGCGGGCCCTGGTGACGGTGTTGAGCTGAGTTGCCAAGTTGTTCGCGGCGGTGCGGTTTTCGCGGGTCATGTTGAACGGTTGTTGGGTGAACGGGTTGGCGACGACGCAGTTCTCGACATTGGCAAACAGGACGGGATACCCGATCACGATCACCGTGGCTGAGGACGACTTCTTGGAATTGATCGAGTTGTAGAGGTTGGTCAGCCTGTCTGGAAGTACGGTCTGTGCCTGCGTGATGGCGGCGTCGATTGAGCTGACGCACGAGGTGGTGGCGGTGCAGTCCACGATCAGCTTCGCGAAGCCGACGTCGTTTCCTCCCGCCGAGACGGTGATCAGGTCTGTGGTGCTGGTGATGGCGCTCAGTTGACTGTTGATCACGCTGTCGGTGGTGGCGAGCTCGCAGGCGGGAAATGAGAACGTGCTGCCCGACAGGCTGTGCGCGTTGGCGAAGAGTTGGGGGAAGGCCTGGTTGCTCCGAAGGCAGTACACGCTGTTGAGGTCGAAGGTGGCAGGGTACCCCGTGGGCAGGTTGCCGACGCCTGCGGAGAATGAATCTCCCAGGGCGACGTAGTTGGTTACGGGTGGGTCCGCGGACGGGCCGCCGGTGGGGCTGTCGGCCCGAGCCGTCACTGACCATGCCAGTAGGGCCGCTGTTGTCGCGCCGAATATGATTCCCATTCCGGAGCGAAGAAGAATCGTGATCGGCGCTGCCATTTCGCGTAGTCGACTTCGCTTCCTCCGGTGGGCGGGCGCGGTCTTCTTCTGCGACGAACCAACCTCATGTTCTTCCACCGCTACCCCCTCGTGTCCCTGCAAAGTCGGTTGTGACCTTGAACTGTCGGGGTTCGGGTTGTGTGGCGCATTGCGATGCGAGCTGCGCCAACGGTATGGGGCTGGCTACTCCATTGGTACTAAGCCTGCGGTACCCCCACGAACGTGAGCTATTCGCCGAGGCGGTGCTCGGCTAGCGGAGTTACCGGTGCGCGGTAACCGGCGGTCACCAGCCGAAAGGTGAACCGGACTGGAAAATCATTCCGTTCGTTACATGAGTGCCCCGCTGTGCGTGCACTTTCGTGCTGAGCCTGGGTGGCCCGCCGCCCGGTCGGGGCGTAGGGCAGGTCCTGGTGTTACGTCGGGATGGACGCTGACGGCGGTACCGCGTGGCGACCGCTCGGGGCGTACTGCGACAGCCAGCCCAGGAACCGGTCGTGCAGGTCCCCGGCGGGTACGCCGCGCAGGTCGGCGCTGGCCTCGACCAGGGCGGCGCTCAGGACCAGGGCCAGGCTGACCGGGGTGTCGGCGTACTCGCCCAGGAGTTGGCGGCGCCTTGGTAGCGATGCGCCGCCGACCAGGGGCGCCTGTCATATAGCCAAACAGTATTGTTGTCCATTTGGCATAATCGGTTAAGAGCTGGTTGTGCCTAATCGAATCCGACCTCGTTTGGCCAAGGGTGGGATGCGAATATCGCGGCGTGTCGGACGACCTTGAATCCGCCATGCGCGCATACCGGGAGGCCCAAGCTGCCGTGGGCGATGCGCGGGCCCAGGCTGAGCGGTTGATCTCCGACGCCAAGGCTGAGGTGGACCACGCGCGCGAGCGGCTGGCTGCCGCCATTGTGGAGGCAGCCCGTAGCGGCGTGCGCCAGGTGGATATCGTGCGCAGGACCGGATACACCCGCGAGCGGGTGCGGCAGATCTGCCGCGCGGCCGGCGTGGAGGCTGACCAGGACTGAGGCTGACCAGGGCTGGGGTCAGTCCTGCCGACCATGGGGTTCGTGCGGCGCTGTTGCGGTTCCGCGGAGCGGTCGGCCGGAGCCGGTTCCCCGTAGATCTTGGAAAGTTGGGCGCCAATATTGGTGCCCAACTTTCCAAGATTGAATACGTGGACCAATGATCATGAGACGCACTGCCCGTTATGCGCGATTCGGCAGTCCTCATACTCATCGCCACCGTCCGACGGCTCCGGTTGTCGGCGAGACGGGTCTCGGCCCTGTCGCTCTCGGGTCTGACGATCAAGCGCCAGGTCCAAACCGGAGTGGGAAGGCAAGGGCTCCTGACCTCCGCCAAGGCTGCCGACTTCCCGTAGGTCGTTAGGCGGGCGGGTGGCTTGCCGTGGGAATTTCCAGTGAGCCATTTTCATCGTGCGTAGCGGTCGGCTTCGACGTGGTGTAGGACGAGGATGACCTGCACGATCGCGGTGGCGCGGCAGGGGGCAGCAGCGCAGGCCGGCCAGGATCTTCCAGCCTTTGAGGGTGGCAACGGCGCGTTGTCGTACGGCCGCACCGCCCTTGCCGTACCCGCGTCGGTGCGTCAGTACCTGTGTCCGGAGTTCGGTTCGGTGATCGCCGCGTACAGCTTGTCGCCGGCGGCGTGCTGCGCCTCCCGCATCGCGTCGCTGCCGGTGTGTCCGGAGTCGTCGACGACGACGAGTTCGGCGCCGGGCCAGGCGCGTGCGAGTTCCCAGGCGGTGATCACCGGGCCACCGAGGTCACCGCGTCCGTGGATCAGGATGCCGGGGATGCCGGCCAGCCTGCCCGCCTCGCGGATGAGTACGCCGTCGTCGAGGAAGCCGCCATTGGCGTAGTAGTGCGCGCAGATCCGTGCGAAGGCGAGCTTCGCGTCGTCCGGGCGGTTGCCGTACTGGCCCGGATTGCCGTTGCCCTCCATCGAGATGACCGCGTCCTCCCAGGCCAGCCACTCGGCCGCGGTCCGGGCCCGGACGTCGGGGTCGGGATTCTCCATGAGCCGGGAGTACGCCGTCAGCAGGCCCTCGATCGGCGGTTCGGTGTCCGTCGGCAGCCGGTATTGCCCGGCCCCGACGAAGTCACGGAACCGCGCCCACGCCTCGGGGAACATCCGCCCGGCACCCCGGTACAGCCAGTCCAGTTCGGACCGCCGGCACGACGTGATGCTGACCAGGAGCATGCCGGAGACACGGTCCGGGTGGCGCTGCGCGTACGCCAGCGACAGCGTCACGCCCCACGACCCGCCGTACAGCATCCACCGGGGTACGCCCAAGCGCTCGCGCAACCGCTCCATGTCGCCGAGCAGGTGTGCGGTGGTGTTGCGGCTCATGTCGGCGGCGGGGTCGCTCGCGTGGGGCGTACTCCGGCCGCAGTTGCGCTGGTCGAACAGGATGATCCGGTACCGGTCCGGGTTGAACGACCTGCGTGCACCGGTCGAGCACCCGGCACCCGGGCCGCCGTGCACGACGAGGACGGGCACGCCGTCCGGGTTGCCGCAGGTCTCCCAGTAGACGGAGTTCCCGTCGTCGGTGTCCAGCATGCCGGTCTCGTACGGCTCGATCGGCGGGTACGCCATGCGAGCTCCTCGTTCCATCGTTCGCCGCAAATATTCGGTTCCGGTCATCCAGCCATGGCGGTCACGGGCGCGGGGCGGCATTCCTCAGCCGGATGCCACTGAAGCCGAGCGTGCGATCGATATCGCCTCCAGCCAACGGTGCTCGACAGTGTGTACCCGCTCACCTCCGCCCGGCCCGAGGATACGGTCCCGGCCGGTCTGCGACGAGGTCCCGGTCGTCCACACCATCGCCCGTGGGTAGTCCCATGGGAACCAGTAGTTCGGCGCCGAACCCCGTCGACCACCCCACGCGTACGCCTCGGGCTGCGCGGCGGTGGCCGCGACATGGGTGCGAAGCGGGTGATCGTGGGATCTTCCGAGAGGTACGGGACCTGTCCGGGCTCCGGGCGAAGCCTCCCCCTTGTGGCGAACGGTGCCGTCACTGCTCGTGTATCGGCTGCTTCGTCGCCGCGTCCTCTTCGTGGATCAAGGCGGTCACGAAGGCGGCGAACTCATCGATGTAGTGGCTCTCGACCGCCCGCCACACCGTCCTGAACTCGGTTGTCGCCACGTCGGTCTCGATAACGTTCTTCCAGGCGCCCCATGCGTTCTCTGCCAGGTGGCCGGACTGGTGCGACGTGAAGATCGCCTCATGCACGTCCATCCGGACGTACATGAACATGTGGCGTAGGTTCTCGTCGTGGGATCCGACCGGAATTCCCCGCGACGACAGGAACCAGTCGAGGAGGTCCTTGTTCGCCCCGAAAAGAACCGTATTGAAGTTGGCGCCGTAGGTGGTGAGCTGGCGATATGACTCTTGTTGGAGAATTGAGCTGGAGAGCTGGACCTGCTTTGATGCCTCGCTGGCCTGCCTGCCCGTTTCGCGCGCTTGCCAGTAGTTGAGAAACAGTGCTGTCGCTACCGCCCCCAGTGAAACAATCTGCAGAACGTCCGCCAGCTTCACACCGTCTCCCATGGCGCCGCTCGACAACCGGTGACGCGATGCAATAAACCATGGAATATTAAGCGCTGTCAATCATGAGTGAATTATTTCGGATTGCTGCAAGAAAGCGGGTACGACCTCAGTTCCGGCGAAACTGAGCGGATCTTGTCAGGGGGAGACGGATCCGTACCGGCGGGCCGCCGTCGGATCGCGTCGCACCATCTCGGTCAGCTCCGGTTCCATCAGGACGCGCATCGCGGTCGGGCCGGTGACGCCGAACGCGTCGAGATCGGGCGGGGGGCCCTGGCGCCCACCGGCCGCCCAGGCGAGCCAGGCGGCTTCGAGTTCCCGGTCGGCCGCCGTCCTGTCCTCGCCCGCCTGCGCCCGCTGCACCGCACCGAGGAACGCCAACGCGGCGCGCGGCGCGGCCACGGCCTCCGGCCCGAGGTGGTCGGCGCCGAAGACGAGGTGGTACTCGTGGCCGATGTCGAGATCCCACAGCGCGCGGTGGAGTTGTTCGGTGCCGTCGTGCAGGTGGAACATGTCCCGGTCGCCGCAGCGCAGGAAGATGGGCAGCTCGCTCGCGCGGATCGCGTCGGCGTTGGCCCGCAGCCGGTGCAGGACGCTGTTGGCGGCGAACCGGCGAGGGTCGGTGCCGTCGCCGGCCATCTCCCTGCCGAACTGCGCGAGCACGCTCAGGGTGTTGCGCGGTCGCAGATCCTGCGGAGCGTCCGCGGGTAGCAGCGCGGGGGCGATCGCGGCGACCGCCTGCCAGCGCGCCGGCTCCGCGAAGACGATCTTGAGTGCCCCGTAGCCGCCCATCGAGGAGCCCATCAGCAAGATGCGGTCCGGGTCGATGCGGTACCGCTGTTCGAGCAGCCGGGGAAACGCCGTGGCGATCAGGCTCTCCCACGAGCCGCCCTCGGGGCGGTCGATGTAGAAGCCGCCGACCGTGGGTGTCGAGGCGCAGGCGACGACCGACCGGGTCAGCGACCCGTCCCGCCACATGCCGTCGATGACCGGCTGGAGCCGGGCGAGCAGGTCGCTGGACGAGTTCGCGCCGTGCAGGAGCAGGATCAGCGGCAGCCGCTCGTCGGTCGTCCACCCGCCCGGTAGGACGACGGTATAGGCGACGTCGTCCGGGACGAGCGGGTCTCGGATGACATCCCGCACGAGGCTGCTGTCCATGCCCGCCAACCTGCCACGGGGAAAGATCGGTGAGCAAACCGATTAGTACGGCGCCGGGCGGATGACCGGTCCCGCGCCCGTCAGGTACGCGGCGCCCGGTCCGGCGTTGTCCTCACGTCGACCGGTGGTCGGCCGATGACCGGTACGTGGGCTCCGCCGCCGGCAGCCGCCGGGTTCTCACGTGGTACGTCATCGTGTCGCTCGGTGCGACCCTGGCGTACCCGGCGCTGCCCGTCGCGATCCGCCCGACCGCGTACCTGCTGATCGCCCTGACCCCGATCCTGCCGGTCGGCATCAGCCTCGTGAACACACCGAAGCCGCACCGGCGGGCGGCCCGGCTGTTCATCACCGCGCTGCTCGTGCTCGGCGCGGGCAACACGATCAACGCCGTCTCGATCGCCGGCAGCGGCGTCCGCAGCGGGACGGCCCAGTTGACCATCACCGTTGGCCACGTACTCCTGCTGCTCAGCGCCTTGTTGCTGGTCCGACAGCACGGGCGCGACGACGTCGGCGGGGTCATCGACATGGCGGTGGTCGCGATCGCCGGCGTGGGCGTGCTCTGGACGATCCTGCTCCACCCACGGCTGACCGAGCTCGGCGTGCACCTCGGCGGTCAGGCCTCCCTGCTGACCATCACCATGTCGCTCAGCGGGATCCTGGGCGCGCTGCTGCGCCTGGAACTCGTCAGCCGGCAGCCGCTCCTGGCGCTGCGCCTGTTCATGGGCGTCCTGCTGCTGTCCGTCGTGGGTAACCTCGGGCTCGCGTTGACCGGCAGTTTCGTCAAGGTCCACCGGCCGCCGTGGCTGGACGTGGTGTTCCTGCTGTCGTACGTGATCATGGGGGTCGCCGCGTCGCACCGGTCGATGGTCACGCTGCTGATGCCGGGGCCGACCGTCGAGGACCGGCTCAGCGTGCTCCATCTGGTCTTCCTCGGCGTGGCGCTCGGCATCAACCCGGTCGTGGCCGGCTTCCAGCAGGCGCTCGGCCTGTCACCGAACGCGTCCCTGCTGGCCATCGTCACCGCCGCCATCGTGCCGCTGGTGATGGTGCGGATCGGCTGGCTGTCCGCCCAGCGGCTGCGGGCCGAGCGGGCGCTCGGTCACCAGGCCACCCACGACCCGCTGACCGGTCTGCCCAACCGGGTCGAGTTCCTGGCCCGGCTGACCACCGCGCTGGGCGCCGGGGCCGGTACCGGGCGGCCGGTCCTGCTCTTCTGCGACCTCGACGGCTTCAAAGCGGTCAACGACCGGTTCGGCCATGTCGTCGGTGACGAACTCCTGCGACGGGTCGCCGGCCGGCTGGTCGGCTGCCTGCGGGACGGGGACACGCTGGCCCGGTACGGCGGCGACGAGTTCGTCATCCTGTGCCCGTCGGCCGTGACGGCGGGCGTCGTGGACCACATCTGTCAGCGCATCGAGCAGGCGCTGTCCACGCCGTTCGACCTCGCCGGCGAAGCGGTCCGCATCGGCGTGAGCGTGGGAGCGGTCACCGCCGTACCCGGCATGGACGCCGACGACGTCGTGCGCCGGGCCGACGAGGCGATGTACGTGGCCAAACGCAACCGGGACGCCGGGACGTCCGTGTCGCTGCGGGGCGCGTAGCCGGCACCGGGCGAATCCTGTCGCCGCCCGCGGCTACAGTGCACCGCATGAACGTCGGCGGCGGGGCGTCACGGGCATGGGCGGCGGAGGCGATCGGGCGACTCGACCGGGAGGCCGGGGACGCCGGGCGCACGCCGTTGCGTACGTTTCCGCTCCCGCCGGAGTGGGGCATCACGCTCCGGTTCAAAGACGAGTCGGCGCACCCTACCGGCAGCCTCAAGCACCGCGCCGCGCGCGCCATGTTCCGGTACGCCATCGCCGCCGGCCGGGTCACCGAGGGCACCACCGTGGTCGAGGCCACCGGCGGCACCGCGGCGGTGGCCCAGGCGTACTTCGCGCGCCTGCTCGGCCTGCCGTACCTGGCGGTGATGCCGGGAGCGCCGAGTCCCGGTCGCGCCGCACCGGTGGAACGGCTCGGCGGCCGGTGCCGGTTCGTCAGCCCGCCGCTGGCCATCTACGAGGAGGCCGCGCGGATCGCGGCCGAGAACGGCGGCCACTACCTCGACCAGTTCACCTGGGCCGAGCGGACCGTCGACTGGCGCGGACCCGGACTGGCCGAGGAGCTGTTCGACCAGCTCGCCGACCTCGACGCGGGGGAACCGGCGTGGCTCGTGGTCGGCGCGGGTACCGGCGCCACGTCGGCCGCGCTGGGGCGGTATCTGCGGTACCACGGCCACGCGACCCGGCTCGCCGTCGTGGACCCGGAGAACTCGGCGTACTTTGCCGGCTGGGCGACCGGCGCCGCCGACTACGCCACCGGCGCGCCGTCGCGGATCGAGGGCATCGGCCGGCCACGGATGGAGCCCGGCTTCCGGCCGGAGTTGGTCGACGTGGTGATCCCGGTGCCCGACGCGGCGAGCGTGGCCGGCGCCCGTACGGTTCGCGGGGTCACCGGGCAGCCGGTCGGTGGCTCCACGGGTACCAATCTGTGGGGTGCCCTCGAACTCGTGGCCCGCATGCGCCGGGACGGGGAGACGGGCAGCATCGTCACGCTGATCGGTGACGCGTCGCCCCGTCACCTGCGCACCTACCACGACGACCGGTGGGCCGGGGAGAAGGGGCTGGTGGACGTGGCGGCGTTCGACGCCGCGATCCGGGAGTTCCGCGCCGGTGGCGACTGGCGGTCGACGAACCGGCCCTGACGGTGGCGGGCGGCTGACGGTGGCGGGCGGCCGCGTAGCCGTCAGCGGCGGCGGATGGACGCGCAGCCGCCGCTAACGGCGGCGGGCTGAGGCGCAGGTGATGCAGGTCCGTGCCGCCGGGCGCGCCGCCAGGCGCTCCGCCGCGATCGGCTGCCCACAGTGCTCGCACACGCCGTAGGTGCCCGCGTCGAGTTGCTCGACCGCCCGGTCCAGGTCGGCGAGGCGTTCCCGGGCCCGACCGAGCAGCGCCGCGACCTGGGCCCGCTCGAACGCGATGGTCGCGCCCTCCGGATCGTGCTCGTCGTCGGTCGCCACCGAGGTGGACGCGTCGATGATGTCCTGCAGGTCCCGGGTCAACGCACCGATCTCGTCCGTGGTGCTCGCCCGCGCGGCGGCGAGCGCGCTCCGCAGTTCGTGCCGATCGTGCGGCGGGAGCGCGGTCATCGCGCCGGGGCCTGGTCGCGGACCACCAGTACCGGGCGGTGCGCCCGCCGGATCACGTCCTGTGACGTACTGCCGAGCAGCAGCTCACTGATGGTGCGGTGGCCGTGGGCTCCGACGATGATGGCCGGGCTGTCGTTCTCCCGGGCCAACCGGATGAGCGTGTCGGCCACCGTCCCCTCGTCGGCGACGACCATGCTCTTCGCGTCGAGGCCGGCGTCGCGGGCGAGCACCTCGCCGTACCGGGCCGTGCGCCGTGCGGCCTCGTACATCGCCTGGTCGAGCACGAAGCCGGTGCGCAGGTCGAGGACGGCCGGCGGTTCTTCCAGGGCCCGGATGGGCAGCGTCGCCAGTTCGAAGGCGCGGCCCGCCTCCCAGACCACGACGACGAGCGCCGGGTGCGGGGCGAGCAGGGCGGCCGCCTCGCGCAGGGCGTGCTCGGCGGCGGGCGAGCCGTCGAAGCCGATGATCACGGGACGAGAACTCATGGCAATTGTCACGGTACGCCTGATCGGGTGGGGCCGCGCCCGACGGCACCCTTGCGCGGCCAATGGGGTGGCACTCTTGTGTGACCCTGTCGGGCGGCGCCCGGTCCACGCTATGGTTGAGACCTCAACAACTGGAAGGCCCTCACGTGATCACCGTTGAGATCTGGTCCGACGTCGTCTGCCCGTGGTGCTACATCGGCAAGCGTCGCTTCGAACAGGCGCTGGCGACGTTCGAAGGCGACGTGGAGGTCGTGTGGCGCAGCTTCCAGCTCGACCCCGAGGCTCCGGCGCGTGAGGAGGGCGGGTTCGCCGAGTCGTTCGCGGCCCGCAAGGGGTTCGGGGTGGACCAGGTCCGCGCCATGTTCGCCAACGTGACCGAGGTCGCCGCCGGTGAGGGACTGGCGTACGACTTCGACCGGGTACGCGGCACCAACACGTTCGACGCGCACCGGCTCCTGCACTTCGCCGCGGCCCACGGTCGGCAGGGTGAGCTGAAGGAGCGGCTGCTGCGGGCGTACTTCACCGAGGGCGAGCAGCTCGGTGATCCCGAGGTCCTCGCCCGGCTCGCGGCCGAGGTCGGTCTCGACGCGGAGCAGGCCCGGCGGGCGCTCGACGGCGGCGCGCACGCCGACGACGTGCGCGCCGACATCGACACGGCGCGGGCGTTCGGCGTCACCGGGGTGCCGTTCTTCGTCTTCGACCGGCGGATCGGGGTGTCCGGCGCCCAATCCACCGAGGTCTTCACGCGCGCGCTGGAGATGGCGCGGGAGCAGACCGCGGACGGTTCGTCCGGGGCCGGCGCGGCGCCGGGAGCGTCCACGGCGGACCCCCACGGCGCCGCCGGCCACGCCTGCGACGACGACCACTGCGCCGTCTGACCTCGGCGCAGACCGCCCGGCCCCGGCGTAGCCGGTCCGGCCTCGGGCAGGCCATCCGCGTCGGCTCAGCTCTCCTGAGTGGCCGCCCACGCCCGTGCGGCGGCCTCGATCTCCTGCGCCGGTACGTCCCGGTCGTGGCGGGCCACGCACCAGCGGATACCGAACGGGCAGCGCACGACGCCCATCCGGTCGCCGGAGAACGCGTCCTGCACCGGCGTCATCACGGTCGCCCCGGCGGCCACGAGCCGGTCGAAGACCGCGTCGACGTCCGCGGTCCAGTACGTGATCGTGAAGTTGTTGCCCTCCGCCGGCGGTGGGAGGAGCCCGTACGAGGGGGACGCCTCGCCCAGTTCGAACACGCAGTCGCCCAGCCGAATCGCGGCGTGCATCACCGTGCCGTCCGGCATCGTCGCCCGGGTCAGCACCTCGGCGCCCAGGGTCTCGGTGTAGAACTCGATGGCCTTCGCACAGTCGTTCACCGCGAAGTAGGTCACCAGGCGCTGGCTGCCGGGCGGGGCGACGCTCTGAGAATTGTCGGTCATGGGGTCCATGCTGGTGGCGTGGACGACGGGCGGCTTGGACAAACGCGACAGATCGCGACGACCAGTGAGTACGGCATTCTCGGCGTCCGGGACGTGGACTTCTACCTCGACCGGATGCCCGCCTCCGCCGACCTCGCAGACCTGGTCGAGCGTCACTGGCTGGTCCGTTGGGAGCTGCCCGAGGGGCGGCGCGCCTCGGTGACCCTGCTCCCGCACCCCTGCGTCAATCTCGTCTTCGACCGGGGCCACGTGGCGATCGCCGGGGTCGGCCGGGAGCGCTTCACCTATCGGTACGAGGGTCGCGGCCGGGTGTTCGGGGTGAAGTTCCGCCCCGGCGGGTTCCTGCCGTTCCTGGGCGGCCCGGTGTCCCCGCTCACCGGACAGACCTGGCCACTCGCCACCCTGTGGGGCGCCGACGCGGCGCGGCGCCTGGCCGACGAGCTGGCTCGCGCCGCCGGCCTGGACGAGCTGGTCGAGGTCGCCGAGCGGCACCTGCGCGCGCACCGGCCGGCGCCGGACCGCGAGGTCACCCGCGTCGGCCGGATCGTCCACGCGCTGCTGCACGACCGGTCGGTGCGCCGGGTCGACGACGTGTGTGTCCGGTTCGGCCTGTCGGCGCGCTCGCTCCAGCGGCTCTTCCAGCGGTACGTGGGGGTCAGCCCCAAGTGGGTGCTCCAGCGCTACCGCCTGCACGAGGCGGCGGCCCGGCTCGCCGACGGCACCAGCGGCACCTGGGCGGAGGTTGCCGTGGAACTGGGCTACTTCGACCAGTCGCACTTCATCCGCGACTTCAGCCGGGCCGTCGGCATGACCCCGGTGGCGTATGCGGACGCGTGCGTCCGCCGGCAGGCGCCGGTGAGCGCCTGACGCACCCGGAGCCGGGCGCGGTGCCGCCCAGTCATGCGTGCATGACTGGGCGGTGGAGAGGCGTCCGCGGGCGCTTCAGGAGGCCGGATCTCCCAGGTACCGATCGAGGTCCGCGGCGATCGACCGTAGGTACCGGATCGACTCGGTACCCGGCAGTGCCGCGCTCCACAGTGACGCGAACAGGTCCGTGTAGCGCCGGATGTCGTCCGGCGCGGCGAAGTACGCGGCCGCGGTCGGCGACTCGACGCACGCCACCGGCCGGCTCTGCGGGTGGTGGAAGTCGTACAGGGTGAAGCCGACGGCGCACAAGCCGCCCGCCGGCCGGCCGACGGGGACGATCCGCAGGTCCAGTCGGGGCAACCGCTGCGCCCGGACGGCCAGCGAGAGGATCTGGTCGTGGATCACGTCCACCGGCGCCACCGCGGACAGCAGGGCCCGGGCGTCGAGGACGAGGTCGTACCGCGGCCCGTTGGCCGCGGTGAGGATCTCCTGGTGGCGCATCCACGCCTCCGCCAGGGCGTCCGGGTCGTCGGTGCCGGACACCGCGAGGGCCCTCCGGGCGTACTCGCGGGTCTGGAGCAGGCCGGGCAGGACCGCCGGTTGGTACTCGCGGAGCCTGGCCGTCACCGGTTCCGGTCCGGTGGCCGGGCCCCGGCGCGGCCGGGGGCCGGAGGTACGGACCAGCCAGGCGCCTTCACCGTTGCCGGTGGCGGTTGCGCCCAGCAGTTCGGCCCGGAGGTCGTCGCCGCTCCCGTACACCTCGAGCAGGTCGGCGATGTCCCGTACCGCCACGGCGTGCCGGCCGGCCTCGATCCGGGACACCTTGGACTGCGACCAGCCGAGCGTACCGGCCACCTGGTCGCCGGACAGGCCGGCGAGCACCCGCAGGCGGCGCAGGTGTGCGCCGACCCGTACCCGTTGAGCGGTAGCGTCCACCGGCACCGCACCCCTCCACTCATGCGTGCATGAATGGGTCCAGACTAATCCCGATTTCTCCTTAAAAGGGACTATTCGCCGCGACGCGCCGGTCTCGTCGCGGTGCACCGGGTCCGCTTCGCGTGGTACATCGGACCTTTTCCCTGCGGTCCGCCTGGGCTCCGGGATGGGCTAGCGTGCGGTCATGGTCGATGGTTGGGACGAGACCGCGCCGGGGGTCCTGCGGTTGCCGTCGGGGCGGCTGGTCCGCGGTCGGGGACTGGGTCGACCGCTGCCGGCCGGACCCCGGCCGACGTACGGGCTGTACCTGCTGGGCAAGCAGCCGCCGGCGGTACCGTGGCGGTCCCGGTGGTTGCGCTGGCCGGACTTCTGGCTGCCGGCCGACCGGATCGACGCCGTCGACGCGCTGCGCGAGGTGTGGATGCTGGCCGGTGCCGAGCGGGTCGAGGTCGCGTGTCACGGTGGCCGGGGGCGTACGGGCACCGCGCTGGCCTGCATCGCCTGCCTGGACGGGGTGCCGCCCAGGGAGGCCGTTGCCTTCGTCCGCGCGCACTACGACCGGTCGGCGGTCGAGATGCCGTGGCAGCGTCGATACGTTGCCCGCTTCGGCCGGCGGTGATCCCCGGCTGTCGGACTCCGGTCGTCGACCATCGTCCGTCGAGTCCCGGTCGGCGACCGCCGGTGGTCGAGCGCCGGACGTCGACGATATTGGCCCTTGCGAATCTCGATAGCGCGGCGGATCCTTACCGGAAACATTCCGGAAATTGCCCGACGTCTATCGAGAGGACGCCGCATGAAGATGACGCGCTCAGCCGCCGCCGGCGCGGTGGCGGCAGCGGTGCTGCTGACCCTCCAGCTCCCCGGAGCGGCTGTGGGCGGGTCGGTCGGCGGTGACCGCGCGCAGCCGGTCGACCAGTCGCTGCGGGCCCTGGGCAACCGCCACGACCTGCGCATCGGTACGGCCGTCGACATGGCGGCGCTCGCGTCCGACGGTACCTACCGCGACCGCACGGCGGCGGAGTTCTCGACCGTGACGCCGGAGAACGTCATGAAATGGGAAGTGGTCGAGCCACAGCGCGGAAGTTTCGACTTTTCCGCCGCGGACCGGCTGGTCGACTTCGCCCGCCAGCACGGCCAGAAGGTCCGTGGCCACACCCTCCTCTGGCACAACCAACTGCCGAAGTGGCTCACCGACGGGGTCGCCGACGGCTCGATCACGGCCGACCAACTGCGCACGATCCTGCGTGACCACATCTTCGCGGAGGCGGGTCACTTCCGCGGCAGGATCTGGCAGTGGGACGTGGTCAACGAGGCGATCAACGATGACGGCACCATGCGGAACACGATCTGGCTCCAGAAGCTCGGACCCGGGTACATCGCCGACGCCTTCCGCTGGGCACACCAGGCCGACCCGCACGCCCTGCTGTTCTACAACGACTACAACATCGAGTTCACCGGCGCCAAGCACGACGCGGCGGTCGCCCTGGTCACGTCGTTGAAGGCCCAGGGCGTACCGATCCACGGCGTAGGGATGCAGGGGCACCTCGGGTTGCAGTACGGCCTGCCGAGCGCCCCGGAGTTGGCGGCCAACGTCAAGCACTTCGCCGACGCCGGCCTGGCCACAGCGTTCACCGAGGTGGACGTCCGGATGCCGATGCCGAACGACGTCTACCGGAGCCAGGCGCAGGCGCAGGGCTACAGCGTCGTCATGCAGGCGTGCCTGCTCAATCCCCGCTGCCTGTCCGTCACCGTCTGGGGCTACACCGACAAGTACTCCTGGATCCCGGGCTGGTTCACCGACCCGCCGCAGGGCGCGGCGAACCTGCTCGACGAGAACTTCGCGGCCAAGCCGGCCTACCAGGCCGTGCGGACCGTCCTCGCGATGTCGACCGGCCCGCGACACCGCTCCTGACCGCGTCGGGCCCGGCGGTGTACCTCCGGTGCGCCGCCGGGCCGGCCGCCTGCCCAGGTAAGGACATCGCGGGATGTAAATCCTGAAAACAGGGGAATACGCCGGCGGTGACCGGGTAGGGCCGGCCGTCGTGATCAGATGGCGCTCCACTGTGGTCGGCCTGGCGATTCTCGCCGCCGTCGGCATCGCGACCGGTCAGAGCCTGCGGTACGTTCCGGCCGCCGGTGCCGCCCTGTGGCGCCCGGTGGATTCGGTGCCGATACCCGTCGCCGGCCGGGCGCCGGTGCCGCCGTCGTCGACCGGGCAGCGGTGGCAGCAGCGGGAAGCTGCTCTCGCCGCGGCGCTGAAACGGTACGACGGCGGCGGCCGCGTCGATCTGGCGGTGGCCGTGGTGGACCGCGCCACCGGTCGGACGTTCAGCTACAACGGTCAACGGCCGTTCCAGACCGCCAGCATCGTCAAGGTGGAGATCCTCGCGGCGCTGTTGCTGGAGAACCAGCCCACCCGGCGGCCGCTCACGGAGGAGGAGAAGCACCTCGCGGCCGACATGATCGAGCGCAGCGACAACGACGCCGCGACGCAACTGTGGAGCCACACCGGCGGCATCGCCCGATGTATCGATGCCTTCGGCCTGACCGCGACCGCGTTGCCCGACGACGACCGCTGGGGGAACACCACCACGACCGCGGAGGACCAGGCCCGGTTGATCAACGCGCTGGCCAGCCCCGCCGGTCCGATCGAGGACGCCGGGTACCTGTTCGGTCTCATGCGCGACGTCGACCGCTCCCAGGGCTGGGGGATCAGTGCCGCGGCCCGGCCGGGTGAGGCGGTCGCGGTGAAGAACGGCTGGATGCCGAGGGAGACCACCCCCGAACGGTGGACGGTCAACAGCGTCGGGCGGATCACCGGCACCGGCACCGACGTCACCGTCGTGGTGCTCTCGCATGGCCACGACTCACTGGAGTCCGGCATCGACCTGGTCGAGGCGGTCGCGAAGCTGACGCGCGGCACGCTCGGCTGGTGAGGCCGGCGACGCCGTCCGGTCCCGCTTCCTCCGTGGCCGGGAGGGGGCGCGGCGGTGCTCAGGCGACGTCACGCCGCGACATGCCGGGGCCGAACCGTTCGATACCCCACGAGATGATCCGGCGCGGGTGGATCCGGATGATGTCGTCGCTGAGGTGGGGCATCGGGGGCGTCGCACCGCGGACGGCCTCCGCCACGCCGCGGATCTCGATGCCGCGTACCCGCCACGGGTCCCGCGACGCCACGTCGTCGACGACGAGGGCGGCCCGGCCGTTGGCCTGCACGTTGCGGAACTTCCTGGTGGTGCCCATGGTGTAGCCGCCGATGTCGATCGTGCCGGTCTCCGGGTTGTACCGGAAACCGACCGGGTTGTTCTGCGGTTCCCCGTCGGGGTCGACGGTGGCCAGGCGTCCGAGACGCTGGGTCGACAGGTACGCGAGTTCGGCCTCGGTGAAGGACATGCCACCAGCCTTCAACCTGAAGCGTGGTTGAGGTCAAGCCGGACGGTGTACTCCACTTGACCAAACTATTCATTCAGTGAATAGTTTGGTCCGTGCCCATCCCGTCCTCGGCCGGTTCGGTGACCGCGCACGTGCTGCTCGGCCTGCTCGCCGCCGGCCCCCGGCACGGATACGAGCTGAAACGCGCCCACGACGAGCGGCTGCCCCGCGCCAAGCCGCTGGCCTACGGGCAGGTGTACAGCACCCTCGGTCGGTTGGAGCGGGACGGCCTGGTCGAGGCCGCCGGTCAGGACCAGGCCGGCGGCCCGGAGCGCACCTCGTACACCCTCACCGCGGCCGGCCGGGCCGAGTTGGCGGCCTGGCTCGGCAGCGTCGAACCGCCCGCGCCGTTCGTCAGCAGCACGCTGCTGGCCAAGGTGGTCGTCGCACTGCTCGTCGCCGATGCCGACGCCGCCCGCGACTACCTGGTCGCGCAGCGCCAGGCACACCTCGACCGGCTGCGGGAGCTGACCGCCGCCAAGACGGCACCCGGTGCTGATCTCGGCACCGTCATCGCGGCCGACTTCGCCATCGTCCACCTCGACGCCGACCTGCGGTGGCTGCGGACCACCCTCGAACGCGTCGCCAGCACCCACGGGGGAGTGCTTTCATGATCTTGCAGGCCCGCGGCCTCGTCCGCTCCTACGGGCTGACGCCGGCCCTGCGCGGCGTCAGCCTCGGCATCGAGGAGGGCGAGGTGCTCGCCGTCACCGGTCCCAGCGGCTGCGGCAAGTCCACCCTCCTGCACTGCCTCGCCGGCATCATGCGACCGGACGCCGGCGAGGTCTGCTACCGCCACCAGCGCGTCGACACGCTCTCCGAGGCAGCCCGGTCCCGGCTGCGCCGCGGCGAGTTCGGTGTGCTGTTCCAGTTCGGTCAGCTCGTCGCCGACCTGACGGCGGCCGAGAACGTCGCGTTACCGCTGATGCTCGCCGGCACGGGGCGGCGAGAGGCGCGTACCGCGGCACTGGCCTGGTTGGCGCGGCTCGGCGTCGCCGACCTGGCCGACCAGCGCCCAGGGGAGGTCTCCGGCGGCCAGCAGCAGCGGGTGGCCCTCGCCCGGGCGCTGGTCACCGAGCCTCGGGTGCTCTTCGCCGACGAGCCGACCGGCGCGCTCGACACGCTCGCGGGTGAGCAGGTCCTGGAGCAGCTCTTCCGGCTCGCCCGCGACCAGCGCACCACCGTCGTGCTGGTCACCCACGAGGCGCGGATCGCCGCGTACGCCGACCGGGAGATCGTGCTGTGCGACGGCGTGGTCGACCCGACGGGCCTGGGCCTGGGCGGCGCGCCGGCTGCCGGGAGCCGGCCGTGAAGCCCGCGGCGGTGGTCCGGCTGGCGCTCGCCGGTACCCGTACCGACACCCTCCGGGTGGTCCTCACGGCGGCGAGCGGGGCGCTGGCCACGGTCATCATGCTGCTCGCCGCGACCGTGCTCGCCATCCCCACGCACCCCTTGCGCGACAACGACGTTTCCGCCACCTATGCCAACCAGTACCGGATTCAACTGCTCGTCGAGCCCGGGTTGCGGGGTGGCACCGCCTTCGCGCTGGTCCTGCTCACGGTCCCGGTGCTGGCGCTGGCCGCCCAGTGCGGCCGGCTCGGCGCCCCGGCCCGCGACCGGCGGCTCGCCGCCATCCGGCTGGCCGGCGCCACGCCGGGGCAGGCGGTCGTCATCGCCGCCGCGGAGACCGGGCTCGCCGCCGCGCTGGGGTCACTGGCCGGACTGGCCGCCTACCTTGCCGGGCGGGTACTCCTGCACCGGCCCGACGCCGAGGGCACGCTGTTGCTGCCCACCGACGTCCTGCCGTCGTGGTGGGGCATCGTCGCGGTCTGCGCCGGCCTGCCGGTGCTCGCGACCCTGATCGCGGCCGGGCTGCTGCGCCGGGTCGTGTTCACCCCGTTCGGCGTCGTGCGCCGCACCCGTACCCGGGCGCCCAGGCCGTGGCCGGTCGCACTGATCGCCGTCGGCGTCGGACTGGTCTGGCTGGCCGTGCCGCTCGGGCGGTGGGTCGAACGGTGGCCCGGGAACCCGGTGGGCCCGGTGCTGACGACCGTCGTGTACCTCGCGGGTCTCACGACCGCGATCGGCGTCGTCGTCTCGACCGGCTCCATCTCCCACGCCGCCGGCCGGCTGCTGCACCGGTACGCGCGGCGGCCGGCCGCGCTGCTCGCCGCCCGCCGGCTCCTGGCGGACCCGTGGTCGGGCAGCCGGACGTTCGCCGTCCTCATGGTGTGCGTGCTGTTCGGCGCGGGCGCGGTGGCGG
The DNA here is from genome assembly GCF_049999945.1 of Planosporangium spinosum. Taxonomy (NCBI): domain Bacteria; kingdom Bacillati; phylum Actinomycetota; class Actinomycetes; order Micromonosporales; family Micromonosporaceae; genus Planosporangium; species Planosporangium spinosum. The sequence continues at coordinate 18,281 of NZ_JBLYUB010000043.1, forward strand.
TGCGGGCCTCGTTCGTCACCGAGTTCGCGACCCGGGAGGCCAGCGCCCGCTGGCAGGCGCGGGCGGCCGGGATTCCCTACGAATCCGTGGAGAACACGAACTTCTACTTCGACTCGCTGAAACTGGTCGACGCGGCGGTCGCGGTCGCGACCGTCCTGGCCGCCGCCGGCATGCTGGTCGCGATCGCGGAGGGCATCGTGTCGCGCCGACGCGAGTACGCGGCGCTGGTCGCCACCGGGGTACCGCGCGGCACGCTCGCCCGGGCCACGCTCTGGCAGGTGTTCGCTCCGGTCATACCCGCCGTGGTGGTGGCGCTCGCCGCCGGGGCCGCGCTGCCCCGCGGCATGGTGGGCGAGTCGCACGCCGGGGGCGGCCGGACGCAGTACTGCGTGGGCGGCTGGGATCAGTGCACGGACCCGGGGTCACCGAACCTGCGCACGATCGACGTGCCCGACTTCGTGCACGCCGTTCCCGTACCGTTCGCGGATCTTGCCCTGGTCGGGGCAGGCGCGCTCCTGGCCGTGCTCGCCGTGGTCGGTGTCGGAATGCTCTTCCTGCGCGGCGCGACCGCGGTGGAGGAACTGCGGACCACCTGACCGCCGCGGCTACGACGCCAGCCGGGGGTCGTGGCCGTCGCGGCTGCGCTCCCGGTAGGCGGTCAGGTGCCGGCGCAGCTCCCGGTACGCGGCGTGGAAGGCGTCCCGCCGGAACGCGAAGTCGATCCCCTGCGCCCACAGCGTCGTCTCGATCGCAGGCCCGTCGTGCGGGTCGAGCTGCACGCTCAGCCCGCCGGCGACCTGGAACCGGCCGATCGAGTGCCGGGTCTCGCGGACGGTGACCCGCTCCACCTCCGCCCACCGCACGGTGCGGGTGCGCAGCAGTCCGCGTACCCGCACGCCCCGGTCGCTGACGTACACGCCCATCCGCAGGATCCGGTACGAGATCAGCACCCAGGCGGCGAAGAGGGCCACGACGAGGGCGATGATGCCGGGCGGGGTCAACGCGAGGCTCGGCCGCAGCGCCCGCTCCGTGGTCCAGCCGAAGAAGGCCAGCCCGAAGAGTTCCCAGGCGACCACGAACCAGCGGCCGGGTCCGGGTGAGTACGGGCGGTGCCAGTGCGTCGTCACCGGACGAGTGTGACAAAAGTGAGTGCCCGCGTACCCGGTCCGTTCGGCCAATTTGCGAAGATCCGACCGGTGCCCGCCACGCCCACCGCGGGGGGGACGATGGGCGTGGCGGTGCTTACCGGCGTCCTAACCGGGGGGATAGGACGCCCGCACCGACCGTGCACGGGGGGAGTCACGGTCGGTGGTCGGGGACGCGGCCATGCTGTGCTGGCCGTACCGGTGGGGATCGGGGTACTGCGGCGGGCTGCCTGGTGGGGTCGGGCCGCCGGAGTCGGGGGACGGGTAGCCGCTGCGGGTGCGCTGCGGGGTCCACCACTCGGCGGCGGGGGTCGGGACGGGCATGGCCGGGGTGAGCAGGCGCGAGCAGTACGACCAGACCCCGGCGTAGCTGCCGGCCGCGGCGACCAGGGAGGCGAACGCGGAGCCGTCGAGACCGACGTGCGTGCCGGCCGTCCGGTTGCGCAGGTCGGCGATGAGGATCCGGCACAGGTTGTCCACCGGCGGCGCGGACGTCGCCACGGCGGGGCGTTGGGCCGACCGGGACGGGGCGGGGGCCGTCGGCACGACGGTGACGCGGCCGGTGGTGGCCGGTGCCGGCGTGGTCGCCACCGGCGCGGCCGGCCGGGCGCCGAACCGTGACGTGCCGTGCAGTCGGTGCAGCCCGCCGGCGGCCAGGGCGGCGCCACCGACGGCGGTCAGCGTGAACGCGGCGGTGAGCTTCACCGTGAGTACCCCCGCGAGGAGGGCCCGCCGTCCGGGCGCGTGAACCGGGGGCCGGTGGGACTGCCGGAAGGCGGCGACGGCCGCTTCCTCCCCGGCCAGTTCGGATCGCCCGCCGGGAGCGGTCGCCGCGGCGAGCAGGTGGACGAGCGGTTCCGGCGCGCCGGGGCACCGGTCGCCGTGCAGGAGCGACTCGGCGGTGCCGCGGTCCACTCCGGGGGTTCGATCTCGTCCCATCCCACGTCCTTTCAGCGTCCGCGACCGGTCTGGTGTTACTCCCTTCCGAAATTTCATCTTTTCCGCAGTTCGACGGCGGTCAGTCGGGCTCGCGGGGCCGGCTCCCCGGCCCGCCCGACGCGCTCGGCGAGCCGGCGCAGCCCGCGGTGGGTCGCGATCCGGACCGCGCCCGACCGCTTGCCGAGGACCTTGGCGGCGGCTTCGGCGGACAGTCCCATCACCGCTCGCAGCATGACCGCCTCGGCCTGGTCGCGGGGCAGGGAGGCGATCAGCGCGACCGCGTTGCCGGTCGACATCGCGTCGAGCGCGCCACCCGCGGTGTCGTCTGTGGACGCCAGATGGACCAGTTCCTCGACCGGTACGTCGGCGCTGGGACGGCGGCGCAGGCGCCGCAGGTGGTCCAGTGCCCGGTGCCGGGCGATGGTGGCGGCCCAGCCGCGGAACCCGTCGAGGCCGCCCTGGAACGCGTGCAGTCCCCGGGTGATCTCCAGCCAGACGTCGGCGGCCACGTCCTCGGCGTCGTCCGGGACGAGCGCGTGGAGGTAGCGCAGCAGGCGTGGCTGTACCTCGCGGTACAGCAGCCGGAACGCGTACTCGTCGCCGCCCTGGGCGGAGGCGATCAGATCGTCGCTGTCCGGGCGGTGGGCGTCACCGGCGCGGTGCACGTGGTCCGGTCCGGTGATCTGCGGTCCACATGCGACCGTGTCGAGGGTCTGGCCGTACTCGCCCCGGGTCACCGGCACCATGATGGGGCAGTTCGAACCCGCTGGGAAGCTTCTCGATGCCCGGACAGGGCAATTTCGGCGCTCCGTGTCTGGATGGTCGCTTTACGTCCGAACCTGGTGCCCGGTATATGAGGTAAGCCCGGATGGCTTTTCGGGGGGTGTGATGCTGTATGTGGCGGGTACGAGAGACGTATGAACACTCCGCGACACGATGACCGGTCGGAGCGGGTCGAGCTACGGACCGGGGCCGACCAGATATGGGAGCCGGTGGACCTGGCCGCGGCCGAGGGCAAGGATCCGACTCCTGAGAACATCGACGACGCACGCCGGGAACTCGAGGAGCTGGGACCGGCGGCGATCGAGAAGACCGTCCCCTGACGGTCGCGCGGCGACCTCTGCCGCCCGCGTCGTCGCATAGCGGCCCGCATCGCCACGGCGCCGCGCGGCGACCTCCGCCGCCCGCGTTGCCGTCCCGGCACCCCCGTTCGCGTGAATCGGGCACCCGTGCCGCCGCGCGGCGGTACCGTACGACGTGGAAGCCCGTCGATGGTCCAGGGGCGTGCGAGCTGCTGTTCGTCGCCCGGTCGGGCCCTGCGACGCCACCCGTTGGCATGTCACCACGGCGGATGTAAATGATTAGCTCTCCGACGATCGGGGCAGGTTGGGCACGTGGATGCGGTCGAGGTGCTCGGGGGTCGGTACCGGCTCGTGGAACGCCTCGGAGCCGGTGGCATGTCCGTCGTCTGGCGCGCCCATGACGAGGTGCTCAACCGGCAGGTCGCGATCAAGGTGCTCGCCGCCACGCTGGCGGCCGACGCCGACTCGCGGGCGATGATCCGGGCGGAGGCGCAGGCGGCGGCCAGGTTGTCCCACCCGCACATCACCGGCGTCTACGACTACGGCGAGTCGACCACCGGGGACGGGGAGACCGTTCCCTACGTCGTGATGGAGCTGATCTCCGGGCGGACCCTCGCGGAGCGCCTGGCCGGCGGGCCGATGCCGTGGCGGGCGGCGCTGCGGGTCGGCGCGGAGGTCGCGGCGGCACTGGCGGCCGCGCACGCCCGGGGACTGGTCCACCGCGACGTCAAGCCGGCCAACATCATGCTCACCGCGTCCGGCGTCAAGGTCGTCGACTTCGGCATCGCCGCCGTCGCCGGCGAAACCGGCGAACCCCGCCCCGACGGCACCGTGCTCGGCACCCCCGCGTACCTCGCGCCGGAGCGGCTGGACGGTGGGCCGGTCCGGCCCGCCAGCGACGTGTACGCCCTCGGGCTGCTGCTGTACCGGGCGCTGGCCGGCGGAATGCCCTGGACCGCCGAGACCACCACCCAGATGATCAACGCCAACGTGCAGGTCGAACCGCGGCCGCTGCCGGCCATCACCGGCCTGCCCGACGGGGTGACCGAGCTGTGCCTGCGGTGCCTGGCGAAGAATCCGTCCGACCGGCCGACCAGCGCGGAGGTGGCCCGTGCCCTTGCCACCGCCGCCGGCATCCGGGTACCGCTGCCGGCCGGTGCCGACGACCCGGAGGACCTGGTACTCGACCCGTCGATGGTCGCGAACGCCCCGGCGGGGCGCTTGCCGGAGCGCCTGCGGCTCGCGGTCGCCGCGCTCTTCGGTGCGGGCATCGACCCCGCGGCCGAGACCGCCATCCTGCCCGGCGCCGTCCTCGACAGTGCCGCCGTCCGTAACGCCCGCCGGCTACGGCGACGGCGGGCGATCCAGGTCGGCGGCGCCACCGCCAGCATCGCGGTCGCCGGCCTCGCCCTGGCCACCTGCGCCGCGCTGCCGGGCGACCGGAGGGCGACACTCGCCATCGCGGCCGACGGGGCCGGTGCCAACCGGGCGCCCTGCGCCGTGCGGTACGTGACGCGGGCCGACACCGGCAGCCGGTTCGACGTCGAACTCAGCATCACCAACAACGAGGCCAAGCCGCTCGACCGGTGGACGCTGCGGTTCGCGTTCGCCGGTGACCAGACGTTGACCGGGGGATCGGCCGGGGAGTGGGCCCAGCAGTCGGACGGCACGGTGACCGTACGCGGCCCGGCCGGCGACCCGTCGCTGGCGGCCGGGGCGCAGCGGACCCTCGACTTCTCGGCCGGGTACCGCACGGCCAATCCGATGCCGACCGCCTTCACGCTCAACGGTGCCGAATGCTCGTACGTGCTGGTCGGTGCGTCGGGCGAGACGCGGACCGGAGGGCCCGGCAGGCAGCCGGCCGGCGGCGGTGAGGTCGAGGCGGCCGGTGGCCAGGGCGGTGCGGATGGGTACCGCGGCGGCGGGCGGCCCGCCCAGGTGACGCGCGGCGGCTCGACCGTCGGCGGGTCGAACCCGGCCGGTGCCGGCCGGGCGACCGGCGGCGCGCCAGCCGGCGGCGGCTCTGCCGGGCACGGTCCGGCCGGCGATGGCTCCCCGGCCGGTGCTCCCACCACCCCGCCCGCCGGTGGGTCCGCTCCTGGTACCGGCGCGCCGACACCGCAGCCCACCGGCAGTGCTCCGGCTCCCGCGCCCAGCCCGGAGCCGACCTCGCCGGTCGCGGGACCGACCGGTACGACCAGCCCGAACCCGGGCGGGGCGAGCCCGTCGTCCGGCTCCAGCCCCGCGCCGGCCGACGCCGGCTCCGGTTCCTGACGGCCGCGTGCGGGTGCGCCCGACCACGGCCGGTTCCTGGCGGCCGCGCACGGGCGCGCCCGACCGCCGCCTATCGCTAGAAAACACCGCCGCCTATCGCTAGAAAACATCGTGAACCAGCGTGAAAAATCATCGTGAACCAGCGTGATCGTCGCTGTCCCGACTTGCCCCGGTGTTCTGCGCGTTCCGGACGTATCCCGATGTATGAGTCGGCGTGGCCGGCCCGAACGGAGCGATCGGAATCGTCGCCATCTACAGACGCGCAGGTAGCACGTCATTTAGGGTGTGGGCAGCGCGCTCGCGAGCGGGAGGTGGCCGTGCGCTTCGAAGTCAACCAGGTAATGGACACCATCGAGCGGCGTCTATCAACCGATATCGTGATGGCCCAGGCCGTGTGCGATCTCGGGGAGATCGTTCGGTACGTCGACCTGGACAGCGGCCGGTCGGCCAACCTGATCCGCGCCGGTATGGTCGTGGACGCCTTCGGGCGCTACCTGCGTGACGGCGGAGCGATGATCTATCCCGTGGCGCCGCGCCAGCTGCTGTCGGAGGCGGCGTTGACCGCCAAGGAACGGATGGTGCTCGGCCGCTGGACCGACGACGGGTTGATCGAGGCCACCCAGGACGCGCCGACCAGGGTGCTGGAGATCGCTGAACTGACCGGGTTGCCCATCATCACCCTGCGCGATTACGCCGAGCTGGCGGCGTCGTACGGCTGGCTGGGCGACGCCCCGCTGCGGGTCCTGACGGTCAGTCCGCGCGGCGGGGGAGCGTTGCTGACCGACGGCGCCGGCGGTACGGGCGGGGTGGTGCGGTCCCGGCCGGGCGACCACGCCGGCCGGTGGCGGGTGGCCGTGGCGGCGGGTGCGCCCAGCGCCGGGCCCGCTGCCCGACCGGAGACCGCCGCGGCGCCCACTGCCCGACCGGAGACCGCCGCGGCGCCCACTGCCCGACCGGAGACGGCTGCCGAGCCCGCCGACGTGGCGGAGGCCGCTGCGTCCACTCCCGCGGCGGAGGCGGCCGAACCTTCCGTGGCCGAGAGCGCCGTCGAGCCGGCGCCGGTGGCGAAGATCGACGGGTCCGACGCGGCGGAGCAGGCCGGTGCGGGATCCGGGACAGCTGAACAGGCCGGTGACGGGGCCGCGGCGGGCGGGAAGGCCGGTGACGGGGCCGCGGCGGACGGTACGAACGGCCACACCTCTGACGCCGGTGAGCACCAGCGGATCTGGCCCGACCCCGCCGCACCGGTGTTCGAGCCGTTGCCGGAGCCGCCGGCCTACCTGCCCGCTCCGAGCCCCACCGGTACCGCGCTGACCGCGCGGGCCTGGCGCTGCGAGGAGTTCGACTGCCCCAGCTTCGGTGCCGGCCGGCGGCTCGGCCAGCCGGTGCCCAGGCTACGCGCCGGTAAGCCGGTCTGTCCGCGGCACGACGAACCCCTGCGCGACATCGGACCGCGCCCGATGTCCGTACCCGTCACTTTGATCATTGACGGCCTGCGGCGCCGCCACTTCGTGGTGATGGCCGACCGTCCCGTGTTCGTCGGCCGGGCACCCGAGGAGCCGGACGCCGTCGAGGTCGGGGAGTGGCTGCACGAAGCGGCGGCGCGGTGGATCAGCCGCACCCACCTGAAGCTGGAGATCACCGACGGTCGGCTGGTCGCGACGGACCTGAGTAAGAACGGCACCCTGGTGTGGGTGCGTTCCGACCCCGGCGACCGGCCGGACACGTACCGGCTGGCCCGCGGCCGGTCCTACCCGCTGGGCGAGTGGGACACCGTCGAGATGTACACCGGTATCGAGCTCGGCCGCGCCGACCGCCGGCCCAAAGGTGTCGACGAGTCGCACGACGAGCCGTACTCGGTACTCACCGACGCGCCCACGTTCGCGATGCGTCAGCTGTCGGCCGACCGCTGACGCGCCGGCCGCGTCGACAGCCTTGCGATCGTGACCGGAGACGAGCAGCACTCAGCGGAGGGTGCGCCGCCCGCCCTGCCCGCGGTCCGACCGGTGCCGACCTGGATCGCTCCGGTCTTCACGGTCCTCGCCCTGGTGACGGTTCCGTGGACGGCTTACCTCGCCGCGACCCTTCCCGACGACATCCGTACCCGCAACTACCGCGTCGCGTGGGTCGGCTTCGACGTCGGCCTGATCGTGCTGCTCCTGCTCACCGCGGTCCTGGCCTACCGCGGGCACCGGCACATGGTGATGACGGCCACCGCGACGGCGACGGCGTTGCTGATCGACGCCTGGTTCGACGTGGTCACCGCGCCCACCGGAGGGGACCTGGCGGTGGCGGTGGCGACCGCGCTGGTCGGCGAGCTGCCGTTGACCTGCCTGTGCGTGTGGATCGCGCTCCAGGTGGACCGGGTAATCGCGCGGCGGCTGCGCCAACTGGAGCGCCGCGCCGAGCAGGGGTCGCGCCCACGATGGCGGTACCGCACCCGGTACCGGGGCTGATCGCACCGCAGCCGGGCGGAACGTCACCGGCTGCTGGTAGAAAGTCCTGGTGGATGAGGCCCGGATGGACGAGCGTGCGGCGACCAGAGATCGGGCCGAGGAGATCCTGCGCGCCCTGGCGGGGCCGGAGGCGACCCTTCGGCCCGACCAGTGGCGCGCGATCGAGGCGCTGGTGCTCGACCGTCGCCGGGTGCTGTGCGTGCAGCGCACCGGATGGGGCAAGTCGGCGGTGTACTTCGTCGCCACGGCCCTCCTGCGCCGGACCGGCGCCGGGCCGACCGTGATCGTCTCGCCGCTGCTGGCACTGATGCGCAACCAGGTGGACGCGGCGGCGCGGGCCGGCATCGTCGCCCGCACGATCAACTCCGCCAATCTGGAGGAGTGGGAGCAGATCAACGCCGAGGTGCACGCCGGTACGGTGGACGTTCTGCTGATCAGTCCCGAGCGGCTCAACAACCCCGATTTCCGCGACGGTGTCCTGCCCAAGCTCGCGGCCACCACCGGCCTGCTCGTCGTCGACGAGGCGCACTGCGTCTCCGACTGGGGCCACGACTTCCGCCCCGACTACCGGCGGCTGCGTACCCTGCTGGACGAACTGCCCACGGGTACGCCGGTGCTCGCCACGACCGCCACCGCCAACGCCCGGGTGACCACCGACGTCGCCGAGCAGTTGGGCGACGCACTGGTCCTGCGCGGCACGCTCGACCGGGAGTCGCTGCGGCTGGGCGTGCTCGCCCTGCCCGACGCCGCGCACCGGCTGGCCTGGCTTGCCGACCACCTGGCCGAACTGCCGGGCTCCGGCATCGTGTACACCCTCACGGTCGCCGGGGCGCAGGAGACCACGGCGTTCCTGCGGGCGCGGGGGTACCCGGTGGCGTCCTACACCGGGCAGGCCGAGGACGCCGACCGGCGCGCCGCCGAGGCCGACCTGCTCGACAACCGGATCAAGGCGTTGGTCGCGACGTCGGCGCTCGGGATGGGTTTCGACAAGCCCGACCTCGGCTTCGTCGTGCACCTGGGCGCGCCGTCCTCGCCCATCGCGTACTACCAGCAGGTCGGCCGGGCCGGGCGGGCAGTGCGCAGCGCCGACGTGCTGCTGCTGCCCGGCCGCGAGGACGAGGCGATCTGGCGGTACTTCGCCGCGCTCGGGTTCCCGCCCGAGGAGCAGGTACGCGCCACCCTCGACGCCCTCGCGGGCTCCGACCGGCCGCTGTCCACCCCGGCCCTGGAGGCCCGTGTCGACCTGCGCCGCAACCGGCTCGAACTGATGCTCAAGGTGCTCGACGTGGACGGCGCGGTGCGGCGGGTACGGGGTGGCTGGGTCGCCACCGGTGCCCCGTGGCGGCACGACACGGCCCGGTACGAGCGGGTCGCGGCGGCCCGCGCCGACGAGCAGGCCGCCATGCGGGAGTACGCGACGACCGCGAGCTGCCGGATGGAGTACCTGCGCCGGTGCCTCGACGACCCCGAGGCCGCCCCGTGCGGCCGCTGCGACAACTGCGCCGGTGCGTGGTACCCGTCGGGTGTCTCGGCCGAGGCGCTGACCGCCGCGCAGGCGCACCTCGGCCGGGTCGGGGTGACCGTCGCACCCCGGCAGTTGTGGCCGACCGGGCTGCCCGCGGTCGGCGTGCCGCTGTCCGGGCGGATACCGGCGGGCGAGCAGGCCGGGCCCGGCCGGGCCCTGGCGCGCCTGTCCGACCTGGGCTGGGGCGACCGGCTGCGACGCCTGCTCGCCGACGACGCGCCGGACGGGCCGGTGCCCGACGACGTCTACGCCGGGGTGGTGCGGGCGTTGGCGGACTGGGCGCGCGGCGACGACCCGTGGCCGGCCCGGCCCGCCGGCGTGGTGAGCGTGCCGTCCCGCCGCCGCCCGCACCTGGTGGGCGACCTGGCGGCGCGGATCGCGGCGACCGGCCGGTTGCCGCTGCTCGGCTCGGTGGCCCGGGTCGGCGGTGCCGCCTCCTCCGGCGTGCGGGGCAACAGCGCCCAGCGGGTACGGTCCCTGCACGGCGCGTTCGCCGTGCCCGCGGAGCTGGCGGACCGGCTGGCCGGGCTCGACGGCCCGGTGCTGCTGGTCGACGACCTGATCGACTCGGGCTGGACGGCGGCCCTCGTCGCGCAGGTGCTGCGCCGGGCCGGCGTGCCGGACGTTCTCCCGTTCGCCCTGGGGCTCGCCGGCTGACCGGGTGGGCCGCCGGCCGTCCGGGTGGGCCGCCGGCTCGGATGGGCTGTCCGGTCGGTATCAATGTGGTTAAATCCAGCTACCGGCCGCCGGGCATCCGGGATGCCGCCGTACCGGTGCCTGCCCAGTTAGCGGCGCATCGTATGCGTGGCACAGGTCCCGGTCAATAGCTGACGGCGAGGACAAAACGATGAACCGCCGATGACATTGCCCCGCACACTTGGCTCCACAGGCAAGTGGGAGGGAATACGGGGAATGGCGACGACGAGGCGGGTGATCTGTCAGCACACCACGGGGGGCCGGGACGCGACCTGGACGCGCTCCGGCCACGGGGACGGCTGACGCCGGCGACGGCGGGCACCCGACGGGTGCCCGCCGTCAACGCTGCCGGCCACTGGATCGCCCGGCAGGGTCGCCCGACCAGCCTGTTCAGCCACCTCGCCGGCGTACCCGTGGGGCCGGACACGCTGCTCGCCGATACCGCCGCGGCGTTGGTGCGCGCGCTGGCCGGGTGGCCGGGCTCCGGCCGTACCCGCCGGCTCCGGCGACCGTCGTGCCGGCGGGCCGCGGCAGGCGGGCGCACCGGCGGGCTGACCGCGGGGCGCGGGCGCGACCCGGACCGTCGCCATGACAGGCTGAGAGGGTGCCGGATTCGCTCGATGCCGCCCTGACCGAAGTGCGTAACCTGTTGCTCGACCCCGACCGGCTGGTACGTGCCGTGGCCGCCGGTCGTCGGCGGGGCACCCAGCCGCGATGGCAGCGGGTGGAGTTGCGCCCCGTCGCGTTGAAGTCCGGCGGCCAGTTGCAGGTCGTCTCCGACGACGGCGTCCGGCCGTTCACCCGCAACGTGGCCTGGGGTGACGCCGCCGCGGAGTCGGTCGACCGGCTGCTGGCCGAGCCGTTCGGAAACTGGTACGTGGAGAGCGCCGACGGCGTCCTGCAACTACGGGTGACCAAGCGCGGCGAGGCGCAGGTGCACCGGGCCGCGCCGGTCGCCGGTGGCCCGGCGACCACCGGAGCGCCGACCACCGGAGCGTCGACCACCGGAGCGCCGACCGCCGCCGCGCACGACCGCGCCGCGGCCCACCTGCTCGACCCCGGCGACCCGCTGTTCGACGTGATCGGGGGCAACGCCGCGAAACGCCGGCAGGTCGACGCGTTCCTGCGGGCGCTGGCCGCGACGCTCGGCGAGGAGGAACTGCCGCAGCCGCTGCGCGTGGTCGACCTCGGCTGCGGCAACGCGTACCTGACGTTCGCGGCGTACCGGTACCTGTCCGCCCGGGGCGTGGACGTCCGGCTGACCGGGGTCGACGTACGGTCCGACCAGCGCGTCCGCAACGCCGGGATCGCCGCGCGCCTGGGCTGGTCGGATCATGTCGACTTCGTCGCGGGCACGAACCTGGAGGCGCCGGTGGCGGGGGCGGACGTGGTGCTCGCGCTGCACGCCTGCGACACCGCCACCGACGAGGCGCTGGCCCGCGCGGTGGGGTGGGGAGCGCGGTGGGTACTCGCCGCGCCCTGCTGCCACCACGACATCGCCGCCCAGTTGCGCGCCGGCTCGGCGCCCGACGGGTACCGGCCGCTGACCCGTCACCCGATCCTGCGCGAGCGCTTCGCCGACGTGCTCACCGACGCGCTCCGGGCGGCGCTGCTGCGACTGCACGGGTACCGGGTCGAGGTGGTCGAGTTCGTCGGATCGGTACACACGCCGCGCAACCTGCTGCTGCGGGCCAGGCATACCGGTGCCCCCGCGACACCGCGGCTACGCGCCGAGTACGACGCGCTGGTGGGCCAGTGGGGCATCACCCCGGCCCTGGCCCGGCTGCTCGGGCCGGTGCCCGACGCGCCCGGGCCGGTCCCCGAGGTGCTCGGATCCGAGTGAGTCGCCGTCCCGTGCGGACACGCGGCGGCGCTCGGACCCGGGGCGCTCAGTGGCGGCGCCAGGCCAGGTGCAGGCCCTTGCCGACCGGGATCGTCGCCATTTCGAACCGGCCGTCGGCGGCGAGTAGCGCCAGGAACGGCGCGGCTTCGTCCGGGTGCGACAGTACGTTGTCGACCGCGAGCACGCCGCCCGGCCGTACGACGCGGGCCGGGTGCGGCCACCAGTTCGGGTACTCGACCCGCTCGGAGTCCAGGAACAGCAGGTCGACGCTGTCGTCGGCGAGTCCCGCCAGGAACTCGCCGCCGTCTGCGCGCTCCAGCCGTACCCGGTCGGCGAGGCCGGCGCGCTCCAGGTTGGCGGCCGCGGCGTCCATCGGCCCGAGGTCCACGCTCACGGCGCTGCCTCCGGTGTCGGTCAGCGCCTCCGCGAACCAGATCGCCGAGTACCCGTTGCTGGTCCCGATCTCGACCACGGTCCGGGCCCGGAGTGCGCGGGTGAGCAGCGCCAGGAGGGCGGCGGTGGGCGGTTCGAGATTGCGTCGCCGCCGCAGCCGGTCCGGCTGACCGGCGTCGTGGTCCCGGCCCTCGGCGTAGAGGCTGTCCAGCAGGTCACGTACCTGGTCGTCCATGGAGTGATTGTGGCCGCCGGGGACGACGAAGGGGTGGTCCCGGCCGGGACCACCCCTTCGTCGTTGTCTAGATCACTCGCTGTCGGCGGTCGCCACGCCGGCGCCGCTGCGGCGACCGCGCCGGCGCCGCCGCGGGCGCTTGGCCGGCTCGCCCTCGTCGGCCGAGCGGACCGTGGTCACAGTGGACGCCTCGACGGCGGCGGGAGCCGAGGCACCCGGCTCGACCCGCCGGCGGCGCCGGCGGGGCGCCGACGATCCGGACTTGTCGTCGGTCCGCGTCGCGGAGGCCGTACTCGGGGCGTCGCCCCGGCGACCGCCACGGCGGCCACCCTTCTTGCCCTCTACGTCCTCCAGCCGCTCGGCCGCCAGGCCGGCACGGGTCCGGTCGGCCGTGGGCAGCGTGCCCGTGACCTCCTTGGCGATGCCGAGGTCGGTGTAGAGGTGGTCGGAGGTGTGGTAGGTCTCCGGGGGCTCCGACATGTCCAGCCCCAGCGACTTGTCGATCAGCCGCCAGCGGGGCATGTCCTCCCAGTCGACGAACGTGACCGCGACGCCCGTCGCGCCGGCCCGGCCGGTCCGGCCGATGCGGTGCGTGTAGGTGTCGGCGTCTTCCGGGCAGTCGTAGTTGACGACGTGGGTGACGCCGGCGACGTCCAGCCCGCGGGCGGCGACATCGGTGGCCACCAGTACGTCGATCTTTCCGGCGCGGAAGGCGCGCAGCGCCCGCTCCCGGGCACCCTGGCCCAGGTCACCGTGGACCGCCGCGACGGCGAAGCCGCGGAAGTCCAGCTCTTCGGCCACCTTGTCGGCGGCGCGCTTGGTCCGCGTGAAGATCATGGACAGGCCACGCCCCTCGGCCTGCAGGATCCGGGCGACCATCTCGACCTTGTTGAGCGGGTGGGCGCGGTAGACCACCTGCCGGGTCAGCGGCGAGGGGCCGGTGCGGTCGTCGTGCTGGGCGTGGATGGTCACCGGCTGGCGCATGAACCGGCGGGCCAGCGCGACGATCGGGTCCGGCATGGTCGCCGAGAACAGCATCGTCTGCCGGTCGTCGGGCAGCATCGCCAGGATCTTCTCGACGTCGTCGAGGAAGCCCAGGTCGAGCATGCGGTCGGCCTCGTCGAGCACGAGCGCCCGGACCCGGTCCAGCCGCAGTTGCTTGCTCTTGGCCAGGTCGAGCAGGCGACCCGGGGTGCCGACGACGATCTCGACACCGCGCTTGAGCGCCTCGGTCTGCGGCTCGTAGGCCACCCCGCCGTAGAGGGCCAGGACCCGCACACCGCGGGTACGGCCGGCGGCGTCGAGGTCGCGGGCGACCTGGATGCCCAGTTCACGGGTGGGTACGACGACGAGCGCCTGGGGCAGGCCGTCGGCGCCCTCGTCGGGTGCGACGGCGCGCTGCAGCAGCGGCAGGCCGAAGCCGAGCGTCTTTCCGGTACCCGTCGGCGCCTGGCCGATCACGTCGGCCCCGCGCAGCGCGATGGGGAGAGCGTGTTCCTGGATCTTGAAGGCCCGGGTGATGCCGATCGCCTCGAGGGCGGCGACCGTCTCGGGGCGGACGCCCAGTTCGGCGAAGGTCGGGCTCGCGGCGTCGGCCGGAGCGGGGGAGGAGGCGAGATCGGTCTCGGCCGGGTCGGCGCCCGTCGCGGCGCCGGTCACGTCGACATGGGCCGACGGATTCATCGTGGGTTCGGTCGTGGCCGCGGTTTCGGCCGTATTGGCTTCGTCAATGTTCATCAAGTTTTTGGGGTGTCTCTCTCGCGGGAGCGCCCCGACTTGACGGGTGCGCTCGGATGTGTTGGCGCGCGCCACGGGCGACAGTGAAATCGCGGGCCGCGCGCTCGCTGGACGCAACAGGTCACAGCGAAAGTGGTACTGATGCTATCACCAGGCGCTGACCTGCTCACTTGCGTGGATTTGAACTCCGTCGCGGTATTGCGGGACCGCTACCACGCTCGATCTACCGATTGTCGCGACTACTCTTACGATCGGCACCTCGTCGGCAGGTCATGAGGAGTAACCTGCCGGCGTGTCTGAGTATTCCGCGCCGCCACCCGTGGCCGAACTGTTGGGCCTGCTCGCGTACGCCGAACTGGTCGCTTTCGACCAGATGGCGGCCGATGCGCGACTCGCCCCGGACCTGCGCCGGCGGGCCGTGCTCAGTGAGATGGCCGCCCGCGAGATCGACAACTACTGCCGGCTGGCCGCCCGGCTGCTCGAGCTCGGCGTCGAGGCGGAGGAGGCGATGCGCCCGTACGTCGACGCGCTGCGCGACTACCACGACCAGACCGAGCCAAAGGACTGGCTGGAGGCGTTGACGAAGGCCTACGTGGGCGACGGCGTCGCCGACGACTTCTACCGGGAGATCGCCGGCTACCTCGAGCCGCCGGACCGGGACCTCGTGCTCGACGTACTGCACGACTCGCGGCACGCCGACTTCGCCGCGGAGGAGTTGCGGGCGGCGATCGCCGCCGACCCGAAGGTGGCCAACCGGCTGTCGATGTGGGCGCGGCGGCTGGTCGGTGAGGCGCTCTCGCAGGCGCAGCGGGTCGCGGCGGAGCGGGTCGCGCTCGCCGGGCTGATCGCCTCCGGCGGCGGGGACCTGTCGGACGTGCAGGCGCTGTTCAAGCGGCTGACCACCGCTCATACCGCCCGGATGGCCGCGGTCGGTCTCAACAACTGACGGCGACGATCGGCGGGGGACGGTGATCGGCGGGCGACGGTGATCGGCGGGCCGGCCCGGGTGAGGGCGGGCGGGCCGGCGCTGGGCTGATCCGGACCGGATCGCCCGGTCTGAGGCCCCGACCGAGGGGCATCAGGGCGACCGCCCCCGTGATCTTGGACACGTGGACGGGAGTCGCCGTCCACGTGTCCAAGATCGCGAGGTGTGCTCGGCTCAGCTTGCGGTGAAGCCGACCGGGCGCGGGGAGCTCTCGGCGATCTCGATGTAGGCGAGCTTGTCGATGGGAACGATGACCCGGCGACCCTTCTCGTCGAAGAGCGTGAGAACACCGTCTCGGCCCGAGAGAGCCTCCGCCACCGTCCGCTCGACCTCGGCCGGCGATTGGGCGCTCTCGAGTACAAGCTCGCGAGGTGCGAACTGTACGCCGATCTTGACCTCCACGTCTTCCTCCTTGATCAGGCGGCCTGTTCGCCGCCTCCGAAGGGTAACGCGATCATCAGGGCTGTTCGCCGTGTAGCGGGAAGCTCGCGATCCCGCGCCACCCCAGGGCGGCAACCAACTGCACGGCTTCAGCCTTTCGCACCTGGCGCCCGCCTGCCAACCAGAACTGGGCGGCCGTCTCGGCCGCGCCGACCAGGCCGGCGGCCAGCAGTTCGGCACGCGCCCGGCTGACGCCGGTGTCGGCCATGATCGTGTCAGTGATGGAGGCGATGCAGCTCTGCTCGACCCGGGCCACCCGCTCGGCGACGGCGGGGTCGTTGCGCAGATCCGACTCGAACACGAGGCGGAACGCCTCGCTCTCGTGGTCGACAAAGTCGAAATAGGCCTGCGTGGCGCCGAGGACACGGTCCTTGTTGTCATTGGTGGCGGCCATCGCGCGGCGCACCCGGTCCACCAGTGCGTCGCAGTGGGTGTCCAGCAACGCCAGATAGAGCTCGAGCTTGCCCGGGAAGTGCTGGTAGAGCACGGGTTTGGAGACCCCGGCGCGTTCGGCGATGTCGTCCATCGCCGCGGCGTGATAGCCCTGGGCCACGAAGACCTGCTGGGCCGCGGCGAGAAGTTGCTTGCGCCGCGCCGAGCGCGGCAGCCGCACGGGTCTGCCGGCTGCTTGCATGCCGCTCGCCGCCGAGGTCATGGTCACCCTCCGAATCACGCCGCCGGATGCAACTTACCGCCCTTACCCGTTCACGGTAGCCTCACGTCAGGCGACTGAGGAGCGCACGGTGGACGAAACGGGACAACCAGGCGCGGACGCTACCGCTCGGGGAAACAGCGCGGGCGAACGCGACGCGATGCACGACAGTACGCCCTGGCCTGCCAACGGCTCGTCCGGGGAGGCGCATCCCGGTAGGCGTCATTATGGCCCAGATGGCGGATGGCCGCCCGTGGGTTCGGCTCGTGTCGAGGCCGACAACGCGTCCGGCCGGGGTCGCGCCGAGCCGCGCGCGCCGTACGGCGATCCGTTCGGGCCGGTCTTCACGGCCGCCCCGCAACCGACCGGGCCCGCCGCCGGTGGTGCCGAGCCGGCGGTCAACGGTGCCGAGCCGGCGGTCAACGGTGCCGCGTCGGCGGGCGTCGAGGAGCGTTCCGTCAACGGATCGGTCCGGCCGCTGAGCCTGTCCGACCACCCGGCGCGCATCGAGAGATTCCCGTACGGTGATCGCCAGCCGGCTACGGACCGTCGCTTCGGTGGCTCCCCGGTCGACCATCTCGCGCCGCGCACCCCGGAACCGGAGGCGGACGGATCGCGGACCGACCGGGAAACCGGGGCGGGTCCCTCGGCCCCCGCCGTACGGTCCACGGCCAGCACGCGTCCACCGTTGTCGCTGGTGCCGCCGCTTGTTGAGCCACCTTCATTGGTTGCCGAGCCGCCGTCTCCGCGCGACGAGTCGCCGTCCGCGCTCGCGGAACCGCTCTCGCCGCCGGGGTCCGCCGGCCCCGCGCCCGCGCCCTTCCCGCTCGGTACCGATCCGGTGGACCTGGCGGCCAACCCCGCGCCGTTCGCGGGTACCGAGGCACAGGCGCACCCGGTCAGTGGCGTCCCCGCCGCCCGCCCGGTCAGCGGTGCCCCGGCGTCCGCGCCGGCCGGTAACGGCTCGACGCCCTCGCCGCTCGGTGCGCTGGAGCCGCCGCGTCCGGCCGACCCGGCCCGGTCGCCGTTCAGCGCGCTGGAGCCGCCGCGTCCGGCCGCCACCCCGTCACCGTTCAGTGCGCTGGAGCCGCTACGGCCGGTCAGCCCGGCGCCCGCCCAGCCGACCCCGCCCGAGCCCTCCCGGCAGCCGATGCCGGGAGGGCCCCCGGCCATCCCCGGTACGCCGACCGGACCGACCGCGCTGTCGACCCCACGGTCGTTCCCACCGGTGGGGGGCACCGCCCTACCGCCCGATCCGTCCGCGCCCGTCCGGGCACGGTCCGCCGTGCCTCAACCGGCGCTGCCGGAGCCCGCGACGCATCCGGTGCCGCCGGAGCCCGCCACCCACCCGGTGCCGCCGGAGCCCGCCCCGCACCCGGTAGCCGGTGCCCCGGCGTACGAGCCGGCCGGGTACGAGCCGGCCGGGTACGAGCCGCAACAGTCCGACCCGTTCTCCGTGGACCGGCGTGGCCAGCAGTACGGACGTGGCGGGGAGTACGGGCGTGGCTACGACTCCCGGCACCCGGGCGTACCCCGGGCGGACGCCGGGCGGCATTCGGAGCCTGACGACGTCCGGTACTCCGACCAGCCCGACCAGTCGTTGCCGGACCGACTGTTCGGCGACCAGGCGTTCGGCGACCAGGCGTACGCGGACAGGCCCGATCAGCAGGCGCGTCAGGAGTCCGGTCCGGGCGGCCGGCACCACGGCGACGAGCCGGCCGAGCGGTCGCCGTGGGCGCCCGCGCTGCCTCCCGGCTACGAGCGGATCCCGACGGCGCGTACCGCCCCGCCGGCGGAATTCGAGGAGGCGCCGGCCTACCGGGAGCCGGCCGGATCAACCGGATCAACCGGGTCAACCGGGTCAACCGGATCTGTCGGATCTGTCGGATCCGTGATCGGATCGGTCGGTTCCACGGCGGGAACCGCCGGCCCCACCTCCGTGCCGGGTTTCGGCACGGTGCCGACCGCGGAGCCCGCGGGTCTCTCCGTACGGCCGCGCCGCGCCGAACCGCCGAGCCCGCCGGCGCTGCTGCCCCAGCGGGTGCCGGCCGAACCGGACGTGCCCGGCGTGCCCGGAGTGCCCGGCGTGCCCGGCGCCGACCAGGAGCCGGGCGGCCACCCGACCGCGGCGCCGGAACTGGCCCGCATCGCGACCTACCTGCGCGATGAGGACGACGACGGCGGGGCCGACCAGCGCCCCGACGGTTTCGACATCCCGGGGGTGCTGGCGGCGGTACGGATCGTGCCGGGCGTGCGCGACGCCCACGTGCGTACGACCGCGGGCGGCGGGCAGACCCTGCGCCTGGAACTGGCTGAGGATGCCGATCCCGCAGAGGTCAGCCGGGCGGTCACCAGGCTGCTCAACGAGCGCATGGGGCTGGACGCGGCGCCCAACGACGAGCAGAACCCGCCGGTGTCAGCCGTACCCGGTCGGGCCGACCGGGTCGGCCCGAGGGACGCCGACCTCCTCGGCGGCCCGGCCGGCGCCGCCGACGCCGCGAGCGCCCCCGACCGCGTCCCCCGGTGGCGCCGGGCGGTTGAGGACGCCGGTGACGAGCCGTCCTTCGCTGGGCCTTCGCCGTCCTTCGCCGGGCCTTCGCCGTCCCTCGCCGGGCCTTCGCCGTCCTTCGCCGGGCCTTCGCCGTCCTTCGCCGGGGACGAGTTGGGTTCCGCCGGGGACGAGTCGGGTTCCGCCGGGGACGCGCCGGCCGAGGCATACCCGCAGCGGTCGCGCGGTGCCGAGCGCGGCGTAACGGAGGCCCGGCCGCTGGGCGGCCGGGGTGCCCGGAGCCGTCCGGCCGGAACGGGTACCGAACCCGGGGGAGCCGCGCGCCGGGCGGCCGCGGACGACCGTGGTGGGCCGCCCCACGTCATGGACCCGGCCGCCCGGAGCGCCGGCGCCATAGCCGCCGCCACCACCGGCCGGAGCCACCAGCGCGGCGAGCAGAGCCGGGACTCGGTGCCGGCACACCACCCGCTGCCGGGCGGTTCCGGCGCTGCCCGGGTCGTACTCGACCAGGTCGAGGTCGGGACGCACGGTACCGACGCGGTGGTCGAGGTCCGGCTGTCCGCCGACGACGATCCGGCCGTCGGCGTGGCGCGCGGGCCGGCCTTCGACGGGTATGTCCTGCGCCTGGCGGCGGTCGCGGCGGCGAACGCGATCGACGAGTTGCTGACCGGCGCCGACGGCGAGCCGCAGGCCCGCTGCTTCATCGAGAACGCGACGGTAGTACCGATGGGTAGCTGCGAGGTCGCGGTGGTGGTGCTCCTGCTGGCGCACGGCGGCTGGGTTGAGGAGCTGTCCGGCGCCGCCGTGGTGAACGGTGACCAGCGGCACGCGGTCGTCCGGGCGACCCTGGCGGCCGTGAACCGACGGCTGGAGGCGCTGCTGTCCTGACCGGGCGCCGCTGGTCTGGCCAGCGGTGCCCCGAGCACCTGACTGATCCGGTCATCGGTGTCCTGACCAGCGGTGACTCGATCGTCGGTCGGAGATGCCGCCGTCCGTGCTGCCCGGGTCGCCCGGGAAGACGGCAGTGGGTCTAAGGGAAAGTTAACGGCAAGTCAGTTTCGGGCGAGGCAATATGGTGCCATGGAGGCCGCCCGACTAGTACCGGATGACGTCCTCCCGGTGGCCGAGGGGATTACGCCGGCATGGCCCGGGCGCACCGTGTCGGTGGATGGCTCCAACATGCACGTCCGGGACACCCCGGCGCGTTCGGTCCACGCGGAACCTGCCGTGTACGTGCACGGTCTCGGCGGCTCCTCGCTGAACTGGACCGACCTGGCCGGCCTGCTGGCCGACTACCTCGAGGGCGAGGCGATCGACCTGCCCGGGTTCGGGCGCAGCGACCCCGCGCGCAGCTACACCGTGACCGCGTTCGCCGACCGGGTCATCCGTTGGATCGAGCACTCCGATCGGGGGCCGGTCCACCTGTTCGGCAACTCGCTGGGCGGCGCGGTCTCGGTCTGCGTAGCGGGTACCCGTCCGGACCTGCTGCGCTCGCTGACGCTGGTGTCGCCGGCGATGCCGTTCCTGGACCCGCGGCGGTCGTTCCACGGCCGGCTGCTGCCGCTGCTGCTCATCCCGCGCGCCGACTGGATCGCCGCGCGCCGACTGGCCGCGATCGACCCCGCCGACCTGGCCCGGATGGTGATCGAGAGCTGCTTCGCCGATCCCAGTCGGCTCCCGGAGCAGCGCTTCGCGGAGGCGGTGGAGGAGGCCCGGTTGCGCTACACCGTGCCCGAGTACACCAGCGCCTACGTGCGTACGCTGCGCAGCCTCATCCTGAGCTTCGTGCGGGCCTACCTGCCCGGCTCCGCGTCGCTGTGGCAGGTCGCGCGGCGCATCAGCACGCCGACCCTGGTCATCGGCGGCCAGCGCGACATGCTCGTCGACGTACGGGTTGCGGCCCAGGTCGCAGGTACGATCCCGAACAGCCGCCTGCTGACCCTGCACGACGTGGGGCACGTGGCGCAGATGGAGGCCCCCCGGATGGTTGCCCGCGCGTTCCTCGCGATGCTCTCCGACGCCAGCTCGATCAAGGTCCTGCCCCGGGCGAAGAGCGAGCGGGCCCGGCGGGCCCGGCGTGACAGCACGTCCAAGCGGGACATCACGTTCGGTGGCGGGATCACGACTACCGGTGAGGCTGCCGGATGAGATCGGGGCCCGGCCAGCGGAAGTGGACGACACATGGCAAGCTGGCTCCCTGATGACCTACGGCGCGACGAGTGAACCCCCCGCGCGTGGCGGACGCGGTCCGTGGCCCGGCGGAGACGACGCACCATCCGGTCCGCCACCCCGTGAGGTGTCCGGGGGTTGGGCCGCACAGGATCCGGGCGGCGCAGCCGGCTGGCCCGACCCGCGTACCATGCCGCCGCGACCGGCCCAACCGCCGCGACCGATCCGACCGGACCAGCCCGTACGGCAGCCCTGGCCGGACCGGTCCGTGCGCTACGAGCCGGGTACCCGGATCCCGACCCGTACCCCCGAGCCGACCGGGTGGCCGCAGCCGCCGGCCACGGCCGAGTGGTCGTCGGCTCCGGCGGCCGGGGTCGGCAACGGCCCGGGCTGGCCCGGCCACGACGACGGCCGCGCCTGGCCCGGCCCCGACGACGGCCGCGGCTGGCCCGGCCCCGACGACGGCCGCGCCTGGCCCGGCCCCGACGACGGCCGCGGCTGGCCCGACCCCGAGGACGGCCGCGGCTGGCCCGACCCCGAGGTGTCCGAGCGCCCCCGCCGACCGCGGGACCGCCGGTCACGGGACCATCGGCCCGAGACGGCCGCGCCGTCGCCCGCGCCGGCCCGGCGCGGGCGGTACCTGCTCGTGGGGTTGGTGCTGGTCCTGGTCGTCGCCGGGCTCGGCGGCGCGGTGTGGGGAAGCGGACTGCTGACCAGCTCGCCCAACAGGTCGGCCGCGCAGCCTCCGGCGGGCGCCCGCCCCGGCCCCACCATCACCGCGGCGGCCGCGCCGGACGCCACGCCGCCGTCGGCGGCCAGTGCGCCGCCCACGATCGTCGATCCAGGCGCCGGCACCTTCACCGGGGTCCAGTCCACCGGGCCGGTCCTGGGCACGGCGGGAACGCTGCGCCGGTTCCGGGTCGAGGTCGAGAACGGCATCAACGAGGATCCGAACGCCTTCGCGGCGGCCGTCGACAAGGTGCTCGGCGATCCGCGCAGCTGGATCGCCGCAGGCCAGTTCCGGCTCCAGCGGGTACCCAAGAGCTCGCCGGCCGAGTTCACGATCTACCTGGCCAGCCCCACCACGTCGGAGTCGATGTGCGCGGTGGGCGGCTTGCACACGGATAAGTTCACCTCCTGTCGGCTGACCGGCCAGGTCATCATCAACGATGCGCGCTGGCTGACCGCGATCCCCGACTACGGCGCCCCGCTGGAGGTGTACCAGGCCTACGCGATCAACCACGAGGTCGGCCACCAGCTCGGTCACGGCCACGAGGCGTGCGTGGGGCCGGGGCAGTCGGCGCCGGTCATGCAGCAGCAGACGTACGGGCTGAAGGGTTGCGTGGCGAACCCCTGGCCGTTCGTCAACGGCAAGCGGTACGCCGGACCGCCGATCCCCTAGCACCCGGCATCCCGCAGTGCGGACCAGGTAACGGAGGTCACGTGGGCGCGGCGGGATCACGCGGCAGAATGGGTTGACGGACAGCTGTCCATAGACGGAAAGGCACGCCCGTGTCATTGCCACCGCTCGTCGAACCGGCCGACGAACTGACGATCGACGAAGTGCGCCGCTACTCGCGCCATCTGATCATTCCCGACGTCGGGATGGCCGGCCAGAAGCGGCTCAAGAACGCGAAGGTGCTGTGTGTGGGCGCCGGCGGGCTGGGCTCCCCGGCGCTGATGTACCTCGCGGCGGCCGGCGTCGGCACGCTCGGCATCGTCGAGTTCGACACGGTCGACGAGTCGAACCTCCAGCGCCAGATCATCCACGGCCAGTCCGACATCGGTCGGCCGAAGGCCGAGTCGGCGCGCGACTCCGTCCGGGAGATCAACCCGTACGTGAACGTGGTCGTCCACAACGAGGCGCTGAGCAACGACAACGTGCTGGAGATCTTCGCCCAGTACGACCTGATCGTCGACGGCACCGACAACTTCGCGACCCGGTACATGGTCAACGACGCGGCGGTCCTGCTGGGCAAGCCGTACGTCTGGGGCTCGATCTACCGCTTCGACGGCCAGGCCAGCATCTTCTGGGCCGAGCACGGTCCGTGCTACCGCTGCCTGTACCCGGAGCCCCCGCCGCCCGGCATGGTCCCGTCCTGCGCCGAGGGCGGCGTGCTCGGCGTGCTGTGCGCGTCGATCGGCTCGATCCAGGTCAACGAGGCGATCAAGCTGTTGACCGGCATCGGCGAGCCGCTGCTGGGCCGGCTGATGGTCTATGACGCCCTGGAGATGACCTACCGGTCGATCAAGGTGCGCAAGGACCCCAACTGCGCGGTCTGCGGCGAGAACCCGACCGTGACGGAGCTGATCGACTACGACGACTTCTGCGGCGCCATCTCCGACGAGGCGAGCGCGGCGGCGGTCGGTTCGACGATCACGGCTCCCGAGCTGAAGGAGTGGATCGACTCCGGCAAGTCGATCCACCTGGTCGACGTCCGGGAGCCGGCCGAGTGGGAGATCGTGCGGATTCCGGGCGCGGTGCTCGTACCGAAGGGGGAGATCCTCTCCGGCGAGGCGCTCGCCGACCTGCCGCAGGACAAGCAGATCGTCCTGTACTGCAAGGCCGGCACCCGCTCGGCCGAGGCGCTCGCCGCGGTGAAGGCGGCCGGCTTCTCCGACGCCGTCCACGTGCAGGGCGGGGTCTCGTCCTGGGTCAAGACCGTCGATCCTTCGCTTCCTTCGTACTGACCGATCGGATGGCACGGTGGGCCGTACGGGCTGGGTACCGTACGGCCCATGGTCGACCTTGACGCCGCGATCGGCTACGTCGTCGCGCACGGCGACGACGTCGACCGGGCCAGGCTGAGCTGGTTGGTCTCGGGCACGGCGCCGCCGCGCGGCGTCCTCGACATCGCCGAGACGGGCCAGTTCGCCGAGGGCGGGTGGCCCGCGTTCGCGGGCGCGGAGGTCCCGTCGGTCGACGCCACCTGCTTCCGCCTGGCCGAACTCGACGACCTCGGCGCGCTGGACCGTCCCGCCGCCCGGCAGGCGGTCGGCTGGCTCGCCGGGCGGCAACGGCTGGACGGTACGTGGGAGGAGGACGGGTCGCTGGCCGATTCGGCCCCGCACTGGGCCCGCCCCGGTGACCCCGAGGCCCGGTTGTACCTGACCGCGTGCGCCGGTTTCTGGCTGACCGTCGCCGCTGGTGGCGACGACGGGTACGCCGCGGCCGCGGTACGGGCCGCCGAGGCGTTCCGGGCGTCGCTGCGCCCCGACGGCTCGTGGCCGTCGTTCCTGGTGACCGGGTGGCTCGGCGCGGCGATGCTGCACCACGTCGGCTGGTTCTACGAGTCCGCGCAGATCCAGGTGCTGCTGTCCCACCGGGTACCGGAGATGAGCGCGGGCGACTGCGCGGCGATGGTGGCCGCGCTGCGCCGGGTCGGCGTGTCACCGGACGACCCGCTGCTGGTGGCGGCGCGCCGCCGGTTGGCCGAGACGCAGCGCAGCGACGGCGGCTGGCCCAGCGCGGACGGCGCCGCGTTCGACGTACACACGACGCTGGTCGGTATCCGCGCGCTCCGCGCGTAGGTTGCGCCGCGCCCGTGGCCGGCCGCTGGATGCCCGGCGCCGGGGCGGTCCTCAGCGGACGTGACCGGTGCCGGTCACCACGTACTTGGTCGAGGTCAGCTCCGGCAGGCCCATCGGGCCGCGGGCGTGCAGTTTCTGGGTCGAGATGCCGATCTCGGCGCCGAAGCCGAACTCCTCCCCGTCGGTGAACCGGGTCGACGCGTTGACCAGGACGGCCGCCGCGTCCACCCGCGCGGTGAACTCGCGCGCCGCCTCCAGCGACCCGGTCACGATCGCCTCGCTGTGCCCCGAGCCGAACCGGGCGATGTGCGCGACCGCCGCGTTCAGCGACCCGACGACGACGGCGGACAGGTCCAGCGACAGGTACTCGGCCGCGTAGTCCTCGTCGGTGGCCGGGACGACGGTGACGCCGCGCCGGTGGCCGGCCTCCACCACGTCCGCGTCGCCGTGCACGGTCACGCCGGCGTCGCGCAGCGCCGGCAGCGCGCGGGCCAGGAAGGCCTCGGCGACCTCCCGGTGCACCAGCAGCGACTCGGCGGCGTTGCACACCGACGGCCGGGACGTCTTCGCGTTGAGCAGGATGTCCAGGGCCATGTCCAGGTCGGCGGCGGAGTCCACGTACACGTGGCAGTTGCCCACGCCGGTCTCGATGACCGGTACGGTCGACTCCTCGACCACCGACTTGATCAACGACGCCCCGCCGCGCGGGATCAGCACATCGACCAGGCCCCGGGCGCGCATCAGTTCCTTGACCGAGTCGCGGCTGGACGCGTCGACCAGCTGCACCGCGTCGGCGGGCAGCCCGGCGCCGGCCAGCGCGTCCCGCAGGGCCGCCACGATCGCCGCGTTGGAGCGGGCGGCCGAGGACGAGCCGCGCAGCAGCACCGCGTTGCCGGCCTTCAGGCACAGGCCGGCCGCGTCGGCGGTCACGTTCGGGCGGGCCTCGTAGACGATGCCGACCACGCCGAGCGGTACGCGTACCTGCCGCAGCTCCAGCCCGTTGGGCAGGGTCGAGCCGCGGACCACCTCACCGACCGGGTCCGGCAGGCCGGCGACCTGACGCAGGCCACCGGCCATCCCCTCGATCCGCTGCTCGGACAGCGCGAGCCGGTCCAGCAGCGCGTCCGTCAGGCCGGCGGCGCGGCCGGCCGCGAGGTCGGCGGCGTTCGCGGTGAGGATCTCCGCGGAACGACCGACGAGCGCGTCGGCCATCGCCCGCAGCGCGGCGTCCTTGGTGGCCCTGGTCGTCGTGGCGAGCGTCGTGGCCGCCGCCCTGGCCCGGCGCCCCTGCTCCTGCACCGACATCTGTCGCTCCTCAGCTCACAGCAGTACGAGGTCGTCGCGGTGGACAACCTCTCGTTCGTACCCCGGTCCCAGCTCCGCCGCCAGTTCGGGGGTGGAGCGGCCGAGCAGGCCGGGAAGTTCGATGGCGTCGTAGTTGACCAGCCCGCGGGCCACCGATCGCCCCGCGTCGTCGACCAGGTCGACCGGGTCACCGGCGGTGAACCGGCCGTCGACGGCGGTGATCCCGGCCGGGAGCAGGGACGCGCGGCGGTCGACCACCGCGCGTACCGCACCCGGGTCCAGGTGCAGCCGGCCGCGGGGGCTGGTGGCGTGGGCCAGCCAGAAGAGGCGGGCGGCGGGCCGTTCGCGTACCCGGTGGAAGAGCGTGCCCACCTCCTCGCCGGACAGGGCCGCGGCGGCCAGTGGCGCGGAGGTCAGGATCACCGGGATGCCGGAGCTGGTGGCGATGCGGGCGGCCTCGACCTTGGTGACCATCCCACCGGTACCCACGCCGGCCTTGCCGGCCTTGCCGATGCTGATCCCGGCGAGGTCGGAGTCGTCGCGGACCTCGGTGACCTTCGTGGTGTCCGGTCTGGTCGGGTCGCCGGTGTAGAGGGCGTCCACGT
Source organism: Planosporangium spinosum (assembly GCF_049999945.1). Classification (NCBI taxonomy): domain Bacteria; kingdom Bacillati; phylum Actinomycetota; class Actinomycetes; order Micromonosporales; family Micromonosporaceae; genus Planosporangium; species Planosporangium spinosum. Next base: position 44,803 of record NZ_JBLYUB010000043.1, read on the forward strand.
CGGACAGCAGCACGAGCAGGTCGGCGCGGACCAGCGCGGCCACGAGGGCGGCGAGCCGGTCGTTGTCACCGAAGCGGATCTCCTCGGTGGCGACCGTGTCGTTCTCGTTGACGATCGGCACGGTACCCAGGTCCAGCAGGCGGCGCAGGGTGCGGTACGCGTTGCGGTAGTGGACCCGCCGGGTGACGTCGTCGACGGTGAGCAGCACCTGGCCGACGGTGCGCCCGGTCCGCGCGAACGACTCGGTGTACGCCTGCATCAGCAGCCCCTGGCCGACGCTGGCCGCCGCCTGCTGGGTCGCCAGGTCGCGCGGTCGCCGGGGCAGCCCGAGCGGCGCCAGCCCGGCCGCGATGGCGCCGCTGCTGACCAGCACGATCTCGGCCGGGTGTGCGGCGAGGGCGTCGACGAGGGCGTCCACCCGCTGGCGGTCCAGCCCGCCGGTGGCGGTGGTCAGGGACGACGAGCCGACCTTGACCACGATTCGGCTGGCCGCCGTGACCTGTACGCGCACGGAGCCCATTCTGGCCCCCGGCCGCTGCCGAGCATCCGCGGGATCCCCTATCGTGACCGCTCGTGGACGACTACGTCGAGGATGTCCTCACCCTGGTGGAGCGCATCCCGGCCGGACGGGTGATGTCCTACGGCGCGATCGCCGAGTGGCTGGGCCGGGGCGGACCGCGCCAGGTGGGCGCGGTGATGGCCCACTACGGCGGGCCGGTGCCCTGGCACCGGGTGGTAGCCGTGAACGGTCGACTGCCGCCCGGCCATGAGGCCGAGGCGCGGCGCCGGCACGCCGCGGAGGGTACGCCGATGCGCGGCGAGCGCGTGGACATGCGGCGGGCCGCGTGGTTCCCCGACGAGTGACTTCCTCGCGATCGTGGACACGTCGACCGCCTGTGGGCGGCCGGGGTGTCCACGATCAGTGAAAGGGCCCTAGGCCGTGTTTCATAGGCCGTTGATCGGCCGGCGTAGGTTGCGGCCGCTGGCGTGTCGGTCATCGATAGATGGCGAGGTCTCCGGTAGATGGTTCATCGACGAAGAAGACCATCAACACGGA
>NZ_JBLYUB010000044.1:0-40911 GCF_049999945.1 Planosporangium spinosum
CCGGCAGCGGCTGCACTCTGCGCTCGACTACCGCACCCCAGCCGAAGCCCTCACCGACTACCAGATCCGCATCGCCGCCTGACCAGCAAACCCACGAGGACCTGTCCAAGATCCTTGACACAGCTCACCCGGCCTGCCCGCTGCCGATGACCAATGGGTCGAGTGTCGTGCTCATCGCTCGGCTCCTCCTTCCATGGGTCCGGAATCAGGCGACCTGGTAGCCGGCTTCGGCGATGGCCGACCGGACGGCGGCCGGGTCGGCGGCGCCGGTCACCGTCACGGTCTTGGCTTCGATGTCGACGTCCACGCCAGTGACGCCGGGAACCTCGCCGACCTCACTGGAGATGGCGTTGGCGCAGTGGCCGCAGCTGATGGTCGGCACGGACAGTACGAGCTGGTTCATCAGATTTCTCCTTGCCGGTGATAGCGAGCCGCACCAGATCCGGCTCGCCGCGGATGACAGCAGCCTGCGCCGGCGCGCTGTCCGCCGCCTGTCCCCGGGATTCGGCCCCGCTGTCCGTGCTGGCGCCGCAGACGACGGCCCGGACAGCGAACAGGCAGCGGCCCGACAGCCACAGCTGGGACCTTGTCGTCACCGCAGCCCGCGCCCGGTGGTCGCGTCATCACCATCACCTTCGCCGTCGACGCCCGCCGACGTCAGCTCATCAACCGAAAGGACGTGAACCCCGTGCAGATCGCCATCCTGCTCTTCGACCGGTTCACCGCGCTCGACGCGATCGGCCCCAACGAAGTGCTCACCCGCCTGCCCGGTGCCGAAACCGTCTTCGTCGGCGAGCGCGTCGGCCCGGTGCGTACCGACCTCGGCAGCCTCGCGCTGCCGGCCCAGGCCACCCTCGGCGAAGTCACCCGACCGGACATCGTCGTGGTGCCCGGCGGACCCGGCCAACAGGCGCATATGGCCGACGGCCCGATCCACGAATGGCTGCGCGCCGTGGACAAGACCACGACCTGGACCACCTCGGTGTGCACCGGCTCGCTGATCCTGGCCGCAGTGGGCCTGCTCACCGGCCGGCGGGCCGCGTCGCACTGGCTCGCCCTCGAACAGCTACTGGCGCTGGGCGCGATGCCCACCGGCGACCGGGTGGTGTTCGACGGCAAGTACGTCACCGCCGCCGGCGTCTCCTCCGGCATCGACATGGCACTCACTCTCGCCGGGCGGATCGCCGGCGACGCCACGGCCCAGATGATTCAACTGGGCATCGAGTACGACCCGCAGCCGCCCTACACCGCCGGCTCCCCGGACACGGCCCCCGCCGAGATCGCCGCCATGCTCCGGGCCAACCCGGCCCTGGTCCTGTCCTGACCCCCGCGTATTCCGGAAAGGAACCCGACATGCCCGTCACCACCCACCTCGTCAACGGCATGACCAGCCCCGACTGCGCCGACCACGTCCGCGCGGAGGTAGGCAGGTTACCGGGCGTCAGCCGCGTCCAGGCCGACGCCGCCACCGGCAGGGTCACCGTCACCAGCGTCAGCCCCATCGACGCAGGCGCGGTGCACGCCGCGGTGCAGCGGGCCGGCTTCGTCCTCGGCGAACCGGCCCGCTCCCGGAGCGGCTCGTGGTGGCCGTTCGTGCGGCACTACCTGGAGATGATGGTGTCGATGGTCGTCGGGATGGTCGTGTTCGGCGCCGCCGTCAACGTGGCCCTGTCGCTGCTCGGCGTTCCGGACCTGTTCGACGGTACCGAGGTGAGCTCGCTGGTGATGGCCACCACCATGACGCTCGGGATGTCGCTGTGGATGCGCTACCGCAAGCACGGCTGGGCGAGCATCGCCGAGATGGGCGCTGCCATGTACGTGCCGTTCCTGGTGCTGTTCGTCCCGTACTGGGCGGGCCTGCTGTCCGGGCACGGCGTCATGATGTGGGGCCACGTGCTGATGCTCCCGTTGATGGCCGTCGCGATGATGTGGCGCCGCGACGAGTACACCGGCCACCACGGGCACGCGCACTGAGCCGGCGGCCGCGTCACCGAATCCGACTGTCAGAGAGGGCTCACCGTCATGTCAGCCGCGACCGACGTGCGTCAGTCCAAAGGCGCGACCGTTCGCTTGTTCTCCGCGCCGTGGCCGGTACGCGCCACGTTCCGGGTCCTCGAACACACCGCACCCGGGCTGGGCGCGCGATGGGCCGAGCAGATCTGGTCCACGCTTCCCCGGCCGAAGCAGGAGCGCGCACCGCGAGCCGTTCCGCCGATGCCGCCGGAGCCCTTCACCATCGCCGTCGACGGCCATCAGGTGATCGGTGAGTCCTGGGGCGAAGGGCCACCGGTCTACCTGGTACACGGCTGGGGCGGGTACGCCGGACAGCTCGCCGCGTTCGTCCCGGCGCTGGTTTCCCTGGGGTACCGGGCCGTGGCGTTCGACATGCCCAGCCACGGCCGGTCCGCTCCGGGGGTCTTCGGCCCCCGATCGTCGTCGATCCCGGAGTTCGCCGGGGCCCTGGCAGCGGTCGCGGCGACCTTCGGGCCGGCTCACGCCGTCATCGCGCACTCCATGGGCGGCACCGCTACGGCGGCGGCCCTGCGCGACGGACTGCCGGTGCGGCGAGTCGCCCTGATCGCCCCCATGGCCAGCCCGGTGGCGCACCTACGCCAGCTCGCCGACGTGCTCGGCTTCGGGGAGCGAACCCTCCGGCGACTACAGGTGCGGATCGGACACCGCATCGGCGCCCCCATGCACCACTTCGACGTGCCGGATCTCGGCCGTACGGTCGCCGTACCGCCCACGCTGGTCGTCCACGATCGCGACGATGCGTCGACGCCGGTCGCCGACGGCGAAGCGATCGCCGCCGCCTGGCCGGGCTCCCGGCTGCGGGTAACCTCCGGCCTGGGTCATCGCCGAATCCTGCGCGACCCAGCGGTGGTCGCCGAGGTGCTGGATTTCGTCTCCACCTGAAACGACCGCGTCCACGATCGTGTGAGGAGCCTTCCATGCGTATCCACCACCTCAACTGCGCCACGATGTGCCCGCCCAGCCGGCGGCTGGTCAACGGCACCGGCGGGCTGTTCGAAGCCGGCCGCATGGTCTGCCACTGCCTGCTCGTCGAGACCGATGACGGTCTGGTACTGGTCGACAGCGGGTTCGGCACCGCCGACGTCCGGGACCCGGCCGCCTCGCTCGGCGCGCGGTTTCTCCGTACGACCCGGCCGCGGCTGGACATGAACGAGACCGCGGTGGCCCAGGTCGCCGCCCTCGGCTACCGGCCGGAGGACGTGCGGCACATCGTGCTCACCCACCTCGACCTCGACCACGCCGGCGGGCTCGGCGACTTCCCGTGGGCGACGGTGCACGTCCACGCCACCGAGTACGAGGCGGCGCTGCGCCGGGAGAGCGCCGGCGAGCAGCGCCGGTACCGCCCCAACCACTGGGCGCACGGCCCCAACTGGGCGACGTACCCCAGCGCCGACGGCGAGAAGTGGTTCGGCTTCGACGCGGTGCGCCAACTGCGGGGACTGCCGCCGGAGATCCTGCTGGTACCCCTCGCCGGGCACAGCCGCGGGCACACCGGGGTCGCCATCGACACCGGTGACCGGTGGCTGTTGCACGCCGGCGATGCGTACTTCTTCCACGGCGAGGCCGACCCGGTCCGGCCGGCGTCGACGCCGTTCCTCGGGCTGTTCCAGACCATGGTTCAGATCGACGGCCGGGCGCGGCGGGCCAATCAGGCGCGGCTACGCGAGTTGCGCGCCGCGCACGGTGACCGGGTCGAGGTCTTCTGCGCCCACGACGAGGTCGAGCTGGCCCGCTACACCCGGACCGCCGAGCGGACCTGAGACGAGCCCGCTGCCCTCGGGCCACGCCCGCACCCGGCGCCATCCACGACCGCACGTCGGTACGGGCGGCACCGAACAGGACTGAGGCGACATCGCCGGGCCGGCCCGGTTCGATGAGGACGGCTACCCCCGTCCGCGTCCAGCCGTCAGGCACGCGGTGTCACCCCCGCCGAGCGGGTCCGCACCCGCGCGCTAGCCTCCGCGCCGACGCTCCCGGCCCGAACGCGTGCCGTCACACCGCCGCGTCGACCGGGTCGAACGGGCCGGCAACAGGGCCGCGCCTGAGGACAAGGCCGCCCCACACGTGATGGGCGTCGTGGAACAGCAACCATCACTCGTCGCCGACCCCGCTCGGCTGCAGCACCTTGTAGGTGCCGAAAATGTCGTCCGGGCAGGTCAGGCGGCGTGCTGGTATTCGTGGAGGATGCCGCCGAGGCGGTCGCGTCGTCGGACGTCGAGGTGGTTGATTCGGCCTGGTTTGGCGATCGGTTGGGGCAGCGGGCGTAGGGGTGCCGCGGCGTGGAGCGCCCGGTGGGGCCGGTGTTCGTTGTAGAACGTTTCGTACTCGCGGAGCGCGGAGAAGGTGGGCCCGGTTGACGATTAGGGTTCGGTCGAGGAGTTCGGATCGGCAGGTCCGCACCCAGCGTTTCATGATCGCGTTCATCCTCGGTACTTTGATTCCGCTCCGACGCCCCTATGTTTGTCAAGCCTGTGAGCTGGCTGGCGTTGTGCCCGGTGGTTGCAGAAGGTTGTAAATCTCGCGGGCGACGTAGCGTTTCAGGCAGCGGATGATCTCCCGGCGCGTCTTTCCTTCGGCGGTACGCCGCTCGATGTAGGCGTGGGTGCGGGGATCGCAGCGCAGCCGGGTCAGCACGATGCGGTAGAGGGCGGCGTTGGCGTGCCGATCGCCGCCGCGGTTGAGGCGGTGGCGCTCGGTCTTCCCCGACGACATCTCGATGGGGCTCACCCCGCACAGCGCGGCGAACGAGGCTTCGCCGGCTAGTCGGTCGGGGTTGTCGCCGGCGGCGATGAGCAGGGCGGCGGCACTGTCGGGGCCGACACCGTGGCGTTGGAGCAGCTGTGGGGCGTGCGCGGTAATGACGTCGGTGAGGCGTTGATCCAAATCGCGGATCTCGTCGGTGAGGTTGAGGATGCGCTGGGCGAGCTGGCGCAGGGTGTAGACGGCGGCGGTGGCAGCGTCAACGGGTTCGACGGTGGGCAGCGTGACGCAGCGGCGAATGAGGGTCATACGCCCGAGCCCTGACAGTGATTGCCGCAGCAGCGGGTCGGCTGACACGAGGACGGCTTTGAGCTGGTTGATTGCCTGGGTGCGGGACTTGACCGCGGAGGCCTTGGCCAGCTTGAACATGCGGGTCATCTCCACCGGCCCGTCGCCGGTCTTGGCGATGGTGGTGGCCCGACCGGACAGCACCGCGTAGGCGGCGGCCTGCGCATCGATGGCATCGGTCTTGCCGCGTCGACGTCGGGCGGCCCGGTCGGGCCGGTTGACCTCGATGATGGTGATGCCCTGGGTGCGTAGGTAGCGGGCCAGCGCCGCGCCGTAACAGCCGGTGCCCTCCACTCCGGCCCGTCGCAGGCGTCCGAATCCGCGTGCCCAGGCCAGCAGTTTCCGGTAGCCGACGGCGGTCGCGGGGAACGCTCGCTCGGCGACCGGCGCACCGAGGTTGGTGATCACCGCGGCGACATGGGTGCCCTGATGGCTGTCCACGCCCAGGACCACCTGCTCGGCGTCCGGCTGTTCTACGTGGGGGTGGTGCTGCGGTGCCGGCTTGGTCTGCGGCATTCTGGTCATGGTTGTTCGTCTCCTGACCGACTCGGGTACGGATGGCCGTCGTCGGGCCGGGCGAGGCGGTCAGAACTGTGATGGTGCCTTGTAGCGGCAAGGCCCCTATCGGGACACGCCCGCCGGTCCGGCGGCAGCATGCACTGTCCCGGCCGGCGGTCGACAGGTCGGAGCGAAGGCATCCAGGCCAGTTGCGTTGCGGGTCAGACCGTCGCCGGGAGAGCACGCCCCCACCCTTGCAGAGGCATCGACCACACTCACAGTTGCGTTGAGCGTTGACAAGATCGAGGCAGGCTTGACAGGTGAAGCTGTCGACCCGTCCTCGCCCGTGGCTGCCGCCGAAGTCGGCGTTCGACGGCTTCCGGTTCCCACCCGAGGTGATCGTCGTCGCGGTGCGCTGGTACCTGCGGTTCAATCTGTCCTATCGCGACGTTGAAGAGCTACTGGTCGAGCGCGGCGTCGAGGTCGACCACGTCACCGTTTACCGGTGGGTGCAGCGGTTCACCCCGCTGCTGGCCGACGCCGCTCGTTTCACCCGCCACTCGCCAGGTGATAGGTGGCACGTCGATGAGACCTACGTGAAGGTCAACGGAGTCTGGCGCTACGTCTACCGGGCGGTCGACCAGTACGGGAAGGTCATCGATGTGCTGGTCTCGGCGCGCTGGGACGCCGACGCGGCCCGGCGGTTCTTCCGACGAGCGCTATCGGCGTTGAAGGTGACACCCCGTGAGGTGGTCACCGACGCAGCAGCGGTCTACCCCGGCGTCCTGGACGAGTTGATCCCGTCGGCGTGGCACCACGTGGAGCAGTACGCCAACAATCCGATCGAGGCTGACCACGGTCGGCTCAAACACCGACTGAGACCGATGCGCGGGCTACGGACCGATAAGACAGCACAAGTGATCATCGCCGGACACGCCTTCATGCAGAACCTTCGACGTGGCCACTACGAACTCGCCGTCGACGCCCCGCCGATGACGCGGGTCGCCGCTGCGTTTGCCGAACTCGCGCTGGCGATCTGACCTCGGACCGACCCGGGTTCAATGCGTCCGCCGATCCCACAACGCAACGGCGCCACTGAACTCGGGGCAGTCTCATATACCTATGCGCTCGGTCATGACGATCCATGCAGACAGGTCTTGCGGCAGACGCGCGGTGCCGCCAGACTGCTCGCCATGATGACTGCGGCCCCGGATCGGGACGTGCTCGTCGACACCTTGCGGCGCGAGAGCCGCCGGGTCGTCACGATGGTGCGGCGCGCCGAGCGGCTCAACGCCGCGGTGCCCGGGCTCGCCTGGACCGCCGGCCAGCTCGCTGGGCACCTGTGCGTGGTCTACCGAGCATTCGCCGGCACGGTGCGCGGGGAGCCGTTCGGGCCCGAGTTCGAAAGCGCGATCGGCGACGGCGACACCCTGCCCGAAGTGCTGGCCGCGACGAACGCGCGGATGGTCGAAGAGGTCAACTTCGACAAGCCGTCGGACGCGGCCTACGCGCTTGCGGCGGGCGCGTCGGAGTTGGCCGACGCGCTGTCGGCGAGCCCGGACTTGGAGGTGGCCCGACCCGCGCCCTGGTACGGTCCTGGCGTCACGCGCTATGTCGCCACGCTTGGGGCGATCGGCGTGAGTGAAACCCTCGTGCACGGCCGCGACCTCGCTCTTGCTCTGGGCGGCGATCCCCGGGTGCCGGACGCCGCGGCCGTCTGCGCCGCGCCGACGGTTATGTCCGAGATGCTGCCGTTGCTGGTCGACCCGGAGGCCACCCGCGGGCTCACCGCCACGTTCGAGCTTCGTATCCGTGGCGGGCGAAGCTTCGTGCTGCACATGTCCGACGGGGCCGCGCGCAGCGCGCCCGCCCCGTCCACCGAACGCCAGGTCGACTGTGTGGTATCCCTGTCCGCGGGCGCTGCGCTGCTTATCGGATTCAACCGGATGTCGGTGTGGCGCGCGCTCACCACTGGCCAGGTGATCTCCTACGGTCGTCGGCCCTGGCTCGGGCTGCGGTTTCGCAGCCTGTTCCTGAACCCGTGACCGGCCGGGTGCTCCGGTGAGCGAGGTCAACATCAACTCAACCGCTGAATCGTTGCTGGGCTTCCTGCACGACGGCCCGCAGACCGGCCGGGATCTGGTTGCCCGAGCGGAGCAGACCATCGGGCCATTCTGGTCGCTGACTCGTAGCCAGGCCTATCGGGAGCTGTCCTACATGACTGAGCACGGCCTGGTCGCGCCCGGACCCGTGGGGGCGGCGCGACGCCCGGCCGTACACGATCACGGATGCCGGACGGCAGGCGTTCTCCGACTGGGCCGCCGGCGGGCCCGACAGTGCCACCATGCGGATGCCGCTGTTGCTGTTCGTCGTGCTGGGCCGCCACATCGGCGCCGACCGGCTCGCGTCGATGCTCCTCGAGCAACGCCGCCAGCAGGCCGAGCTGCTTGTGCGGTGTCAAAACCCTGGCATCGTGGGTTACCTGCAGGTCTACGTTCGAGCCGAACAAGGAGTACCTGCGTGAACTGCTGGCCACGCAGATCGATCTGACGACGCTGGGGCGGGGTACGTGCGGGAGGCGCATGAGCGGTTCCAGGAGTTCCAGAACCGGATCCACGGCGGCGAGAAGCCGCCCAGCGAGAGGGTCATTGACTCTCACCGCGCCGAGTTCGGCCGGGAGTACCGGATCGAGACCGAGGCCCGCACCCGGTACGCGAGCTGCGCGAGCCGGCGGAGGTGCGCAGTGGCTGAGCAGAGCCCCCGGCGCGACGAACCGCTCGAGGCGGACGTGATCGACCTGCTGCTGGAGCAGCACGCCCGCATCGAGGACCTGTTCCGTGCCGTGCTGACAGCGACGGGCGACGGCAAGCGTGAGGCCGAGCAGATGCTCGCGGGTTTGGTCAACTTAGCCGACGCAACCGGCATGGACGCCTCGTTCGACCACGAGGTGAACCGGTTTCGGTTGACCGTACTCACGCACGCTCGCAGGAGGAGCGCTGCGAGTTCGGCCGCCTGCGCCAGACGGTCGGCGAGGAGCGAATGCGAGCCCTCGCCGGTGTGGTGCGCGCCGCGGAGGCACTGGCGCCGACCCGGCCGCATCCGTCATTGATGACACCGGCCGCCAACATCCCGTTCGGGCCGGCGCTGGCGGTGGCCGATCGAGTACGCGACAGGCTGCGTGAGGCCAGACACGACAACGAGTAAGAGCGTTCATGCTCAGATAAATGTGATCGTTCGTCCGGCACATCTGACCAAGGTCGACGCGATCACGCCCGGTTCAGCGCTGGGCTTCGAACATCCAGTGCTGTTTCTCCAGGTCCTGCGCCACCGTGGTCAACAGGTCCTGGGTCACCAGATCGGTCTCACCCGTGGTCTCGATACGCTCACGGAAACGCTTGCTCATCTCGGCCAGAATCTCGGTGATCGCGGCGACCACCTTGTCGTCATGCAGGTAGCCGGCGTCCAGCTGGCGGACCTTTGTGCTGTCAGCCACCGTGCGCGCTCGGCCGTCGGGGTTGACCCCGATCGCCACGGCCCGCTCGGCGACCGTGTCCGCATGCCCGCGCGCCAGGTCCACGACCTCGTCGAGCTGCAGGTGGATCGATCGGAAATTTCGACCCTGGAGGTTCCAGTGCGCCTGCTTGGCGAGCAGGTGCAGATCGATGAGGTCGACCAGCGACCCCTGCAACGCGGTGCCGGTCGCCTTGCGCGCGTCTTCCGAGAGAGGGCTCTTCACTGTCGACATCGCGAGGTCTCCTTCAGCGTCGGATCTGCCGCGCTGGCAAGACTTCCCGGCGGCGGTCCGCATAACCAAAATGCCGTGCCAAGACCGACCGGTCGGCGTGGCCATCGGTGAGCCGTCGACGTGGCCTCGGCCCCGGAATCCCGTTCCCGTACTCGGCATGACGGATGCTCGCGCATCGAAGATCTGCAGTGTCAGGCTCAGCGAGACAGTTGGACGTTTCACCGTTTATCGCCTCGGGTACGGCGAAGACCTGCTGTACCCGAGGTGTGGAGGACTCGTCGAGATGGATGCCAGCAAGCCCGCCAAGGCGGTTAAGGACGTCGTGGCGGCCGCCGCCGAGAAGGTGGCCGACGTCCTGACCCCGGACGTTCCCGGTGCGCCGGGCAGCGCCCCGGCAACGGTGGAGGAGCCGACGACGCCGCACGACCCGTTGCCGCCGAAGAAGGAGCAGGGCACGCCCGCGACCGTCACGCCGACCGGCGCGGACACCGGCGTGCCCAGCACGGCGAAGGGGCAGCAGGGTGCGTACCTCACGACCGCGCAGGGAGCGCGGCTGCGGGACACCGACCACTCGCTGAAGGCCGGGCCGCGCGGCCCGATCCTGCTGCAGGACCACCACTTTCGCGAAAAGATCATGCACTTCGACCACGAGCGGATCCCGGAGCGGGTCGTGCACGCGCGTGGCGCCGGAGCGCACGGCGTGTTCGAGGCCTACGGCACGGCCGAGGGGGTCACCAAGGCCGGCTTCCTCAAGAAGGGGAAGAAGACCGACGTCTTCGTCCGGTTCTCCACCGTCCTCGGCTCGCGCGGGTCGGCCGACACGGTCCGCGACACCCGCGGCTTCGCGACGAAGTTCTACACCGACGAGGGCACCTTCGACCTCGTCGGCAACAACATCCCGGTCTTCTTCATCCAGGACGGCATCAAGTTCCCCGACATCATCCACGCCGGGAAGCCGCACCCGGACCGGGAGATCCCGCAGGCCCAGAGCGCGCACGACACGTTCTGGGACTTCGTCTCGCTGCACACCGAGGCGCAGCACCACACGATGTGGAACATGTCCGACCGGGGCATCCCGCGCTCGTACCGGATGATGGAGGGCTTCGGTATCCATACCTTCCGGCTGGTCAACGAGGCCGGGGAGACGGTGCTGGCCAAGTTCCACTGGAAGCCCAAGCTCGGCGTGCACTCCCTGACGTGGGAGGAGGCGCAGCTGCTCGGCGGTATGGACCCCGACTTCCACCGCCGCGACCTGTACGACGCGATCGAGGCCGGTGCCTTCCCCGAGTGGGAGCTGGGAATCCAGGTCTTCCCCGACACCCCGGACGAGACCTTCGAAGGCATCGACCTGCTCGACCCCACGAAGATCGTGCCGGAGGAGCTGGCGCCGGTACAGACGGTTGGGACGATGACGCTCAACCGGACGCCGACGAACTTCTTCGCCGAGGTCGAGCAGGTGGCCTTCCACCCCGGCCACCTGCCGCCGGGTATCGACGTCACCAACGACCCGCTGCTGCAGGCCCGGCTGTTCTCCTACCTCGACACCCAGATCACGCGGCTGGGCGGGCCGAACTTCGCGCAGATTCCGATCAACCGCCCGCATGCTCCGGTCAACGACATGCTGCGCGACGGCTTCCACCAGCACGCCGTCCACGCCGGGGTCGCGCCGTACAAGCCGAACTCGCTCGACGGCGGCAACCCGTTCGTTGCCGGCGACGGCGAGAGCGCGTTCGTCGACGTGCCCGTGACGGTGGCCGAGGCGACCAAGATTCGGGCGAACCCGGTCTCCTTCGACGACCACTACGGCCAGGCCCGCCTGTTCTGGCTGAGCATGTCGCCTTCTGAGCAGGAGCACATCATTCGCGCGTACACCTTCGAGCTGGGCAAGTGCTACGAGCAGGCGATCAAGGAGCGGCAGCTGCGGTGCCTGGCCAACATCGACCCGGTGCTGAGCCGGGAGGTGGCTACCGGGCTCGGGCTTCCCGCGCCGGAGCCGACCGTCCCGCTCGCGGACGTCGCGCCCAGTCCCGCGCTGTCCCAGGTGGGCAGGCAATGGCCGGCCGACGGCCGCATGGTCGGCATCGTCGTCGACCATGCGGCCGACCTCGACGGTGTCCGGGAGCTGCGCCAGGCGGTGTTCGCCGCCGGGATGGTGCCCCTGTTGATTGCTCCTCATGGCGGCATGCTGGGAGACCTTCCGGTGCAGCGGACCTTCGCCACCGGCCGGTCGATCGAGTTCGACGCGCTGCTGCTGGCCTGCGCACCGGTACCCGCACCGGACGCGCTTCCCGCCCGCGACGCCAAAGCCGGCGCGGGTGACCCGGCCACCACCGTGGACCCGCGCGTTGCGCTCCTTGTCGACGAGTGCTGGCGGCACGCCAAGGCGATCGGCGCCTGGGGCGCGGGCGTCTCCGTGCTGACGCAGGCCGGGGTCGTCGGCACGCCCGGCGTCGTCACCGGTGACTCCGCGATGGAGGTCTTCACCGACGTACAGAAGCTGATGGCCGCCCACCGCGTCTGGGAGCGGTTCCCCGCGACAGTCGCCTGAGCGCACCCCAAACCGACACCGGGCTGCCCTCCGCTTCAGGCGGAGGGCAGCCCGCGACATTCCGTAGGAGGCCCAGGTGGTGGACCCTCACGTGGTTGCCCCGGTGGTGGTCCTCGCCGCCGGCACGACCAGGGGAGTGCCGGTGTCCGGGTCGTCGATCACCCGGCACGCCAGGCCGAAGACCGCTTCGATCAAGTCCGCCGTGACGACCTCGGCGGGCGGGCCCTCGGCCACCACCCGCCCGCTGCGCATCGCGATCAGGTGGGTGGCGTACCGCGCCGCGTGGTTGAGGTCGTGCAGCACGGCGACCAGGGTGCGGCCCTGCTCCGCGTGCAGCCGGGCGCACAGGTCGAGGATGTCGAACTGCTGGTGCTGCGGCACGAGGTGGCGGTGCTGCGGCGGCAGGTGGCGCCGCCGTGGGTTGATTGGGCCTACCGGGCGGTACCGGCCGGTCTGGCGCGGTTGCGGGCGGGTTGTTCGTGTGGCCGGCAACGCTGCTGCGCTGGCATCGGGATTTGGTGCGCCGGCGGTGGAGGTACCCGAGCCGGCGCGGTCGACCGCCGATCCGTGCCGAGATCCGCAGCCTGGGCTTTCCCCGAGATATGGACACCCCTTTGTCTGGATCTCTGATCCAGACAAAGGGGTGTCCCGTTGGGGCGTGGCCCTAGGCCGTATCTCGACGTGCGTGTAGCCATTCGTTGATGGCGGTGACGTGGAGGGTGGCTTCGTAGCGGACGGCGAGTTTGTCGAACCTGGTGGCCACGGCGCGGTGGCGTTTGAGCTGGTTGATGCCGCACTCCACGGCATGACGCCGCTTGTAGGTCTCGGGGTCGAAGGCAGGTGGTCGGCCCGTACACCGCCTGCCAGGAGCCGTAACACGCCGGCACGTCCCGCCACGGCGCATCCACCCGCACCCGCCACCGGATGCCGTCGATGAGTTGCCGCCTTGTCCATTGCGGCGGCCGACCGGGTCGCTTGCCCGCGGGCAGCAACGGCTCCAACCGCGCCCACTGCGCGTCGGTGAGGCCGAACCGCCTCGTCACCGCTATGGTGGCCACGAGGTCTCCGGTGTTCAGGTTCTTCTTAGTCGATGAACCCTCTACCGGAGACCTCGCCTTCTATCGATCACCGACACGCCGAACGTACTTCGAGACACGGCCTGGTCGGCGCGGCGCAGCGGGAGCGTCTCGCGCAGGGCCGGTTCGTCGACCTGGATGACGCGCAGCCCGGTCGCCTCCAGGTCGTGGCACTCGTCGCGCAGGGCGAGCGCGACCTGGTCGGCGGTGTCAGACAGGGCCTGGTCGGTGCGCACGAACGACCAGGCCAGGATGGTGACCGGGCCGGTGAGCATGCCCTTGATGTGGCGTCCCGTCCGTGCGGCCGGGGCGGACCCGGCGCTGCCGCCCACGCTGGCGGGCGGCAGCGCCGGCCAGTCAGAAGTCGTCGTCGAAGCTGACGGTGCCGGTGACCCCGACCTGGTATGCCGAGACGCGGCGTTCGAAGAAGTTGGACAGCTCCTGGACGTCCTGTAGTTCCATGAACGCGAACGGGTTGCGGCTACCGTACATGGGTTGGATGCCGAGCATGGCGAGCCTGCGGTCGGCGACGTGCTGCAGGTATTCGCGCATGTCGGCCAGCGACATTCCGGAGATGCCCTGGTCGAGCAGGTCGGCGGCGAACTGGACCTCGCACTCCACCGCCTCGGCGAGCATCTCCTTGACCTGCCGCTGCATCTGCTCGTCGAACAGGTCCGGTTCCTCGGCGCGTACGGCATCGACCACGTCGAACGCGAACGCCATGTGCATGCTCTCGTCGCGGAACACCCAGTTGGTGCCGGACGCGAGGCCGTGCAGCAGCCCACGGGAGCGCAGGAAGTACACGTAGGCGAAGGCGCCATAGAAGAACAGGCCTTCGATGCACGCGGCGAAGCAGATCAGGTTGAGCAGGAACGCCCGCCGGTCGTCGCGGCTGCGCAGCTCGCGCAGGTCGAAGATGGAGTCGATCCAGCGGAAACAGAACTCGGCCTTGCGGGCGATCGACGGGATGTTCTCCACCGCGGCGAACGCCGCGAACCGCTCGGCCTCGTCCGGGACGTAGGTGTCGAGCAGGTTGAGGTAGAACTGGACGTGGACGGCCTCCTCGAACAGCTGCCGGGACAGGTAGAGCCGGCCCTCCGGGGAGTTGACGTGCTGGTAGAGGTTGAGTACCAGGTTGTTGGCGACAATGGTGTCGCCGGTGGCGAAGAACGCCACTAGCCGGGACACCAGGTGCCGCTCCGCGGGGGAGAGCCTGGCCAGGTCGGGCAGGTCGGAGTGCAGGTCGACCTCCTCGACCGTCCAGGTGTTTTTGATCGCGTCCTTGTACCGGTCGAAGAAGTGCGGGTAGCGCATCGGCCGCAAGGTCAGGTCCATGCCGGGGTCGAGCAGCATGTGTCGGGTGGCGGACTCGGCGGTGCGGGGATCGGCAACGGTGTTCACTGGCAGGCCTCGCAGGTCTCGGGGTTTTCCAGGGAGCAGGCGACCGCGTCGGTGTCGGCGGCTGCGACCGGGGTGATCGCGACGGTGGCCTGCTGGATGCGGGTCGCGGGGCGCGACCGCAGGTAGTAGGTGGTCTTCAGCCCGGCCTTCCAGGCGTGCAGGTACATCGAGGAGAGCTTGCCGATGGTCGGCGCGCTCAGGAACAGGTTCAGCGACTGGGACTGGTCGACGTAGGGCGCGCGGGCGGCGGCCAGGTCGATCAGCGCCCGCTGCGGCAGCTCCCAGGCGGTGCGGAACAGCTTCCGCACGTCTTCGGGCAGGTCGGCGATCCCCTGCACGGAGCCCTCGGCGCGTTTGATCTGCTCGCGGACCTGCGCGGTCCACAGTCCCCGCGCCTTCAGCTCGCGGACCAGGTAGTTGTTGACCTGCAGGAACTCCCCGGACATGGTCTCGCGCTTGAACAGGTTGGACACCTGCGGCTCGATGCACTCGTAGCAGCCGGCGATCGAGGCGATCGTCGCCGTGGGGGCGATGGCGACCAGCAGCGAGTTACGCAGGCCGTGCTCGGCGATCCGGGCGCGCAGTGCGGCCCAGCGTCCGGTCTGGACGGGCTGCGCGCCCCACAGGTCGGGGTGCAGGACACCCTGCGCGGCGCGGGTCTGCGGGTACGCCGGGTGTGGGCCGAACCGCTCGGCCAGGCCGGCCGAGGTCTCCAGCGCGGTCAGGAAGATCTCCTCCTGCACCCGGGTGGACAGCTCCCGCGCCTCGGCCGAGTCGAACGGCAGGCGCAGCGTGAAGAACACGTCCTGCAGCCCCATCACGCCCAGTCCGACCGGCCGCCAGCGCGGGTTCGATGCGGCGGCCTGCGCGGACGGGTAGTAGTTGATGTCGATCACCCGGTCCAGGAACACGACCGCGGTGCGCACCGTTGCCCTTAGTTTTTCCCAGTCGACGCCGTCGGCGGTGACGTGCGCGCCCAGGTTGATCGAGCCGAGGTTGCACACGGCGGTCTCGTCGTCGGAGTTGACCTCGAGGATCTCGGTGCACAAGTTGGACAGGTGGATGGTGTTGCCCGGGGCGCCGGTCTGGTTGGACAGCCGGTTGGACGGGTCCTTGAACGTCATCCAGCCGTTGCCGGTCTGCGCGAGGGTGCGCATCATCCGCCCGTACAGGTCCCGGGCCTTCACGGTGCGCACGGCCTTCTTCTCCGCGACCCGGTAGGCGGCGTCGAACGCCTCGCCGTACAGATCGGGCAGGTCGGGGGCGTCGGACGGGTCGATCAGCGACCAGTCGGCGTCGGCCTCGACCCGGCGCATGAACTCGTCCGGGATCCAATGGGCCAGGTTCAGGTTGTGCGTGCGGCGGGACTCCTCCCCGGTGTTGTCGCGCAGTTCCAGGAACTCCTCGACATCGGGGTGCCAGGGCTCCAGGTAGACGCAGGCGGCGCCCTTGCGCCGGCCGCCCTGGTTGACCGCGGCCACGCCGGCGTCGAGGGTCTTGAGGAACGGCACGATCCCGTTCGAGCGGCCGTTCGTGCCGCGGATCAGCGCGCCGCGGCCGCGCACCCGCGACCAGGAGATGCCGATGCCGCCGGAGAACTTCGACAGCCGCGCCACCTGGTGGTACCGCTCGTAGATGGAGTCGAGCTCGTCGCGCGGCGAGTCGACCAGAAAGCACGACGACATCTGGGTGTGCCGGGTGCCGGAGTTGAACAGCGTCGGCGAGCTGGGCAGGTAGGCCACCGACGACATCAGCCGGTAGAAGCCGATCGCCTCGCCGGGATCGGCCGACAGACCGCACGCCACCCGCAGCAGCCAGTACTGCGGCGTCTCCACCACCAGCCGCGACTCGGGATGGTGCAGCAGGTACCGGTCGGTGACCGTGCGCAGACCGAAGTACTCGAAGCGCAGATCCCCGGCCGGATCGACCGCGTCGTCGAGCTTGCGGGCGTTGCCCGCCACGAACGCGGCCGTCTCGTCACCGATCAGTCCCTGATCGTGGGCGTACCGGATGGACTGGCTGAAGCTCGCTACACCCTGGTTGCGGACCTCCTTGTCGACGTACGCGGCGAGCAGCCGGGCGGCCAGCTTCGAGTACTGCGGTTCCTCGCCGATCAGCTCGGCGGCGGTCTGGATCGACAGCTTGTCCAGCTCGGCGGTGCTCGCCCCGTCGTACAGGCCGCTGATCGTCTTCGTCGCGACCCGCAGCGGGTCCACCTCGTCCAGGTCGGCGACCCACCGCTCGACCGCTCGGACGATCTTGCCGACGTCGACCGGCTCGGTGTCGCCGTTGCGTTTGCGGACCTGCATCACGTGCCGGCGCTCCGGCGCGGTGGTCTGGTCTTGCGTGACCGTCATGTCCCCCTCCTCGGGCACTCACCGACGGTCGTCGGGCGCGCGAGGGGACGCCACCGGTCCCGCGGCGACACGCGTGGTCCGGCTGTGGCGTCGGCCGTCCCGCGCGGCCGCCGACCGCCGCACACCGGTCGGCGTGCGGCGCGCTGGCAGGTCTTCGGACTCGCGGGCGTGACCACTGAAGGGTCGCCTACTGGCCGTCGCTTCCCAGACCGTGTGGTCCAGTGCTTCGTTGACGGCGGTCGTTCCCACTCACCGCTGCGGGGCAGTCCCGGATTTCCACCGGGTTCCCTGTTGCCACGGCCGCCTTGACGGACGGCCGAACCAGCTGCGGACGACACCATATATGGGTGCGCTCGCGAAGTCACACACAACATCTCGTATCGGCGTGTCGTCCGTGCGGCCCCGCCTCGAAGAACCCGATTCACGGCCGAGTCGATCCAGCGACACCATGACCTGCGTGTCACGGGGCCGCGCGCATCCGAACATGCGGGGGCCGGCTCGGGCCGGTCGGCGTTCGTGCCGGACGATTTGTCGAAGGAGCACCTCGTGCAGTCGGCCGCCGATCGGGCCGCGTGCCGTCAGTGGGTTCTGCTTGCAAGTGGACACTCGGCCGCAGCCGACGAGCGCGCGGACGAGCGTGGTTGGGGCGACCAGGTCGTTCTCGACGGGTGCGGGGGTGGCGATCACGGCGCCCCAAGGTCCGTGGTCGTGTCTTTGGACACGCCGAGTTGCTGGCCAGGTTGGCTGGACGGTGCCGACCCTCCGGACGTTCCTGGTTTGATCTTGTTCGAGAACCAATCGATTCCCAGGCAAGATCGTCCTGTTGGGTGGGCCAGTGGCGTACCTGTGTGACTAGGCTGCGGCTTGGTCGCGGGTGCGCCGCGTTCGTCACGTCCACCGTGGTTGGTGTGCGCCGCCGTTCGAGCTGTGTCGTGGCTACCCATGGAGTGAGTGGGTCGCGTCGTTGGTGGCGGTAGACGTCCATGGTGTGGGAGGGAGGGCGGGACGTGGGTACCCGGCTGGTGCTGGTCAGTCACGCGCCGACCGCGGCGACGCGGGCGGCGGCATTTCCCGACGACGAGCCGCTCGACGAGCGCGGTCTGGCCGGCGCGTCCGCGGCGACCGGGGTGTTCCGGCGGGTGGCGGCCGCCTACAGCTCTCCGGCGCGCCGCTGCGTGCAGACCGCCGCCGCGCTCGGTCTGGAACCGGAGATCGTTGCGGCGCTGCGCGACGGTGACGTGGGCCGGTGGGCGGGTCGTACCCTCGCCGAGGTCGAGGCGGCCGCGCCGGACGCGGTCGCCGCGTGGCTGACCGACCCCGTCGCCGCTCCGCACGGCGGGGAGTCGGTCGTCGAACTGCTCACCCGGGCGCGCGAGTGGCTGGACGAGCTGCCGGCCGTAACCGGCACGATCGTCGCGGTCACCCACCCGAGCGTCATCCGCGCGGCCGTCGTCGGCGTACTCGCGTCGCCCCCGGCCTCGTTCTGGCGCGTCGACGTGGTGCCGCTGCGCCAGACCGTGCTGACCGGCGGACCGGGACGCTGGACGCTGCGCGCGACGGGCCTGCCGATCGGCTAGGTCCGGACGGGGGCGGGCCGGGTGCGCGGCCGGCCGATCTGCTGGAGCAGCAGCTCGTCGGGGACGGGTACGCGGCCCGGGCCGCCGTCGAGGATCCACGCCTGCAGCCGGTCGAGCGCGTACTCGTCGACCAGGCCGAACCAGACCGGCCGGCCGCCGCATGCGCGGCCGGCGGGTGAGGGCCGGACCACGACCACGTCGGCGTGCTCGCACGGGCCCAGGCACTCGCTGGTGCGTACCGTCGCGGCTGCCGGATGTCGCGTCGCGAACCGCTCCAACCGGGTCAGTCGGGCGGCGTGGTCGACGTCGGGGTTCTTGGCGGCGCTGCCGCAGCAGCAGCCCCGGCAGACCACGATCCCGGCCTGGAAATCAGCGGCCGGGAGGGCAGCGGTCGGCGTCAAAGTGGACGAATCGTCGGCGGTTGGCAGCACAGGGCGCGGCTCCTTCCCCCATCGCTCGTGGGGTCGATCGGGCACATGGGTGTCGCGGCCGGTCTCCTGGCTCCCGGATCGTCGCGCAACCCCACGCCTTCCCAGGCCGGTGACGGCCCAGTGGCGCACGAACAGCAGGGTTGGCTCCCCGGTCACAGTGGCGAGGACCGCGCCGGACTCGCACCGGCTTCCCGATCACCGCGACTCCTGCACTGTAACGGCGGCCGGCGCGACGCGCAGCCCGACTACCGCGCCACCCAGCGGCGCGAACCTGCTACCGGAGGGGCGCGGCGCTCAGGCCGCACCGGCGCTGGATGTGCCGGATGACCACCTGCAGGTCGGCGCAGTAGACCGAGGGGTTGGCGAAGCCGTTACGGCCGGCGTACCGGTGGGGCAGGTAGCCGCCGCCGCACACGCCCACCAGGTCGCAGCGCCGGCAGGTCGGGCTCAGTGCGGCGACGCCCTGTTGCCGGTCGGCGACCTGCGCAGCGGCCAGCGCCCGGTCGAGGGCGTCGTCGGTGACGGTCAGGCCGAGGTCGGGTGCGCCGGCGAAGGTGGTCTTGAGGGTGTCCACGCCCTGGAGCGCGCCGTTGGACTCGATGACGACCAGGGTCACCGGGGCCAGGCCGAGGGCCTCGGTGGACTTGGTCGCGCCCAGTGACAGGCCGATGACGTCGTCGAAGAACCGGATCGAGTGCCGGTACGCCGCGCCGGCGGCCCACGCCTCGAACACTCCGACCAGCCACCGCCCGTAGCCGGCGGTGTCGCCGGGCGGGCGGGGTGGCGGGTTGTCCCAGTGCGCGTCGGGCAGGTTGAAATCGATCATCGGCGGGTCGAACGAGGCGAGGTGCTGGTAGACGGCGACCGGGTCGGCGGCGAGGTCGACCACGCACAGCAGGCCGCCGTAGCAATCCGGGGCGTGCTCACGCAGCAGCTCGATGCCCGCGACGGTGGCGTCGTAGCTGGACCGGCCGGCGACATCCCGGCGGTGCCGGTCGTTGACCGCGCGGGGCCCGTCCAGGCTGATCCCGACCCTGATCCGGTGCTGCTGCAGGACCGGCAGCCAGTCCGAGGTGAGCAGGCTGCCGTTGGACTGCATGGCGAAGTCGACCCGGATGGGCTCGGGGATCGTGCGGCGGATCAGCGTGCAGTACGCGTCGATGCGCTCACGCCCGGCCAGGGTCGGCTCACCTCCGTGCAGCACCACCAGCACATGCCCGACGCCGTGGGCATCGGCGTGCTCGGCGACGCGCCGGGCCGCCGCCTGCGCCACCGGCAGCGGCATGAACCGGGGCTGGTGGCGCCAGGACTGGTCGGCGTGGTGGTAGACGTAGCAGTAGTCGCAGTCAAGATTGCAGCGGCTGGCCACCTTGAGAATGAACGTGGTCAGCGCGACGGCCATCGTGACCGGCTACGGCGCGGTGCAGTGGTCCGGACGCGAGGCGTACGAGCCGGGTCCGCCGTCGGCGGCGCGTTCGGTCGCGAGGCGTCGCCGGGCGCGGCGCATGGCCTCGGTGAGGACCACACTGTCGAAGGGGTTCGCGGGCTGGTCGAGGCGTCGAGTTGTATCCATCGGAACGGCTACCTCACTTCCGCATCGGCGCGAGTGCTGTGAGTTTATGGTCGGACACGGTGCGTTGTCGTCACGGTTGCGCGTACCGACATATCCCTCCATCCGGACAAGGTCCACCCTGGCTCAGGTCGCACGTGACGCCGCTCGGGTGTTGTCCGCGCGGATCACTCGCTGTGCGCGCGGCTGCGGTGCGACATCGGTAAGCGCCGCGGGCGTTCGCCGACGGCGGCCACCGGGCGGGGCATCGGCCTCGGCCATGGCTGTTCGGCCTTGCGGATTTCCATCGCACCGGCGCACCGGCGCACGGGCGCTGTCCTCGGCCGCCGCGCCGGTGACGTGTACGACAGTTGACGGCAGCTGGCTACGGCCCGTAGCGTCGACAGTCAACCGTTGTGACGGTGCGGGAAGCCGGTGAGAATCCGGCGCGGTCGCGCCACTGTGGCCGGTCCGCCTTGCGAGGTGCACCGGGAGTCAGACCCCGAGCCGTCGTCGACACCACCAAGCGGGACGCGTGATCCCAAGGAGGTTCGTCATGGCCGAGGCCACCGCTCTACCCACCCCCGCCGCGACACCGGTCCCGGCGCCGATCCCCCTGCGGCAGCTGCTGCCCTGGGCGGTCTTCGGGCTGCTGCTGGCCGCGCTCGCGATCTACTTCGTCGGCGCCGAACAGGGCGCCACCTCCCTGATCGGCGGCCACTGGGTGCACGAGTTCACCCACGACGGCCGGCACCTGCTCGGCTTCCCCTGCCACTGACGGCAGGCGGTCCTCAACCATGAGCGCACGTACCCTGCTGGTGCGCGGCATGCTCGTCGGCATCGCCGGCGGGCTGCTCGCCTACCTGTTCGCCACCGCCTTCGGTGAGCCTCCGGTCGACTCCGCGATCGCGTTCGAGGCCGCGCACACCCCACCCGGCGACCACGACCACGAACTGGTCAGCCGCACCATCCAGTCCACGATCGGACTGGCCACCGCGGTCGTGGTCTACGGCGCCGCGCTCGGCGGCATCTTCGCCCTCGCGTTCGCGGTCGCCTACGGGCGGCTCGGCCGGCTGCCGGCCCGCGCCACCGCGCTGCTGGTCGCCGCGGCCGGGTTCGTCGCCGTCGAACTGGTGCCGTTCCTGAAATACCCGGCCAACCCGCCCGCGGTCGGCGCCGAGGAGACCATCGGCCGGCGTACCGCGCTGTATTTCACCATGATCGGCATCACCGTCGCCGCCGCGATCGGCGCGACCCTGCTTGGCCGCAATTTGACAGCCCGGCTCGGCGCCTGGAACGCCGTGCTCGTCGCCGTCGGCGTGTTCGTCGCCCTCGTCGCGGTCGCCGCCGCACTCCTGCCCGCGGTCAACGAGGTACCCGCAGACTTCCCCGCGACCGTGCTGTGGCACTTCCGGCTGGCCTCGTTGGGTACCCAGCTGGTGTTGTGGGCCACTCTCGGGCTGCTGTTCGGCGCGCTCACGGACCGCAGCCAACGCCGCCGTGCCCGCACCCCGGAGCCCGTCGCCGTGGCCTGAGTCCGCCCCGCTCACCGGCCGACCCTGCCCCAGTGGCCGGCGCGGACGCCGCCACGCGGGGCCGCACCAACCCGCTGCCGGCATCCGCGTCGGCCCCGCCCGCAACGCCACTAACCGCAACACACGCCACCCATGCCCGGCCCACCTCGGTGCCAACCGACAGCCGGCGTACCGTCGCGCGGACTAGACCCGGACGGTCGGGTCTGGTCTGAGTTTGTGCTGTCGACGTCCATGGCCGGTTGGGAGTGGGACCGCCCGACCTTGTGCGTGCCGAATAATGCGTCAGTGCTGGTAGGAAGCGACTTCGTCCTGCAGCTTGGATCTTGGTCAGGTCGTCGGCGTCCTCCTCGTCCATCATCGTCGGTGACTGCGCGATGATGCCGACTCGTGCTCCTTCGACTGGCGTACCTGGGCGTCACGAACCTGTTCGCGTTGCTGCGACTGCTGCCAGGCGGCGATCGCGACAAGGACGTTGAGGTCCTGTCGTTGCGTCATCAGCTCGCAGTGTTGCAGCGCCAACTCGGCGGGCAGCAGGTCCGGTTCGAACCGGCCGATCGGGCGCGGCTGGCCGCGCTTTTGCACCCGCTGCCACGGCCGACCCTGCGGGGTCTGCGGCTGCTGGTCCGGCCCGACACGGTCCTCAAGTGGCACCGCGACCTGCCCGCCGCCACGCCGCAGCGTCCCGGCCCCGCCGCCGCGGCCGACCCCGCACGCTGCGGTCAATCCGCACCCTGGTGCTGCGTCTGGCGAGGGAGAACAGCAGCTGGGGATATCGGCGGGTGCACGGCGAACTGCTCACGCTCGGGATCACGATTGCCCCGTCCACCGTCTGGGAGATCTTGCGCGAGGCCGGAATCGATCCCGCACCTAACCGAGCCGCCACCACCTGGGCAGACTTCCTGCGCTCCCAAGCCGAAGCGCTGCTCGCCGCGGACTTCATCGAGACCGTGGCGCTGACCGGGGCGCGCATGTACATCCTTGCCGTCATCGAGCACGTCACCCGCCGCATCCGCATCATCGGCGCCACCGCCCACCCAACTACGGCGTGGGTCGCCCGGGCCGCCCGCAACCTCGTCATGGGCCTACAGGACGCCGGGCCGAACGTCCGGTACCTGATCCGAGACCGCGATGGGAAGTACCCGGCGCTGTTCGACACCATTCTGGCCGACGCGGGGATCAAGGTCGTGCGCAGCGGTGTCCAGGTGCCCCGGATGAACGCGATCATGGAACGGTGGGTACGGACCTGCCGCCACGAGTTGCTGGACCGCACGCTGATCTGGAACCAGCGGCAGCTGCTGTATGTCCTGCGGGAGTATGAGCGGTTCTACAATCTTCACCGACCACATCAAGGCATCGCGAACATCCGGCCGCTGCAGCCGCTACCCGAACCAATCACCGACCCGAATCAACTCGCCCGGCTGAACATCCACCGACGTGACCGCCTCGGCGGCATCCTTCACGAGTACGAGCATGCTGCCTGAACTGCACGGACGGAATTCTCGGCAGGTACACCGTTGAACGGCGACAAGGTGACCGAGCGTTTCAAACGCAAGGCTGCTGCTCTTGGGCTACCAGTGATCCGGCTGCACGACATGCGTCACGGCTGGGCGACGCTGGCCCTGGAGGTGGTGTTCCGCTCAAGGTGGTGCAGGAGCAGCTCGGCCACGCGAGCTATCACGTAACCGCCAACATCTACAGCCACGTCGGAGCGAAGATCCAAAGAGACGCGACGGAGACGGTCGCTCAGCTCTTTGCTTGAGTGCAGTACGCGGGTACTGCAACCCCGGTTGCACCCCGGGAGGCGGTCTACCACCTCTGACCAGGAGATTGACTGGTGTCCGAGGGGCGACACTTACCCGATGCCTACGCGGTTCGGCTCGTAGGGGAGTGGCCCACGGCTTGGTAGCTTGTTTTGAACTCGCCGGGTGGCTCGGTTGCGCGGGTGTCCGACGGTTCGGGTTCGTGGTGATGGCGCCACCATTGCGAACAGGCGCACATCCCGGATCAGTCGACTTGAGCTCTTCGGAAAGCCCGAAGAGGTCAATCTCCTGGTCCCCATTTGCTCCCCAGGTTGTCATATCCCGGGCGGTCACGGTAGGCCCTGCGCCGTCGTGAGCTGCTGATACAGGTTCGCATCATGGGTTGCGAGCTGCTGGTGACCACTTAGGTGTGAACGTGGACGCTGCACTGCTGTGACCAGGACAAACGCGAGGCGGTGCAGGTCGGCGGCATCCGTTCGCAGCAGCTCGACGCCGTTCAGCGTAGTTCAGCGCCGTTCACGGTGGCTGCCTGCTCCCCATCTGCTCCCCACCTATAGAACCGTGCTGGCGACGCGGGCGGTCGGGTGTGCCCGGCAAGGGGAGCGTTCGAACGGAGCCTCAGTTACCTCAATTCCGGCGGCAACGAGGACACAGCAGAACTTCCAGCTCACCGAGGGTGGGCGACTTTATGACACCCACAGGCTGGTCAGGGTCGCCGACAACGCCAACGCCGACGGCGACGGCACCTACTGGGTGCCTATCGTCAAGATGGCCGGGGTCCGTTGCGTTGAGCGTTGACAAGATCGAGACAGACTTGGACCGTGAAGTCGTCGAGCCGTCCTCGCCCGTGGCTGCCGCCGGAATCTGCGTTCGCCGGATGCCGGTTCCCACAGGAGGCGATCGTCGTCGCGATCCGCTGGTACCTGCGGTTCAATTTGTCCTACCGCGACGTCGAAGAACTATTGGTCGAGCGCGGGGTCGAGGTCGACCACGTCACCGTTTACCGATGGGTGCAGCGGTTCACCCCGCTGTTGGCTGACGCCGCCCGGTTCTGCCGGCGCTCGCCGGGCGATCGCTGGTTCGTCGACGAGACCTACGTGAAGGTCAACGGAATCTGGCGCTACGTCTACCGGGCGGTCGACCAGTACGGGCAGGTCATCGACGTGCTGGTGTCGGCGCGCCGCGACGCCGGCGCGGCACGGAGGTTCTTTCGCCGCGCGCTGTCCACACTGAAAGTCAAGCCCAGCGAGGTGGTTACCGACGCCGCCGCGGTCTACCCCACCGTCCTCGACGAACTGGTCCCGCAGGCGTGGCACCACGTCGAGCAGTACGCCAACAATCCGATCGAGGCCAGTCACAGTCAACTGAAGCACCGGCTGAGACCGATGCGCGGGCTACGAACGAACAAGACAGCACAAGTGATCATCGCCGGGCACACCTTCATCCAGAACCTTCGACGCGGCCATAACGAACTCGCCGTCGACGTCCCGCCGATGACGCGAGTCGCCGCTGCGTTTACTGAACTCGCCCAAGCGATCTGACCGTGGACCGGACACGGGGTTCGCCACGTCCGCCTGTTCCACAATGCAACGGCGCCCGCGAACCTCGCGACGCAGGCTTTCCAGGCCGGGCTGGTCGACGAGTGCCAGCTGCTCGTTGGCCCGTGGCCGTCGGCGGGGGCAAGCCAGGGCTGCCGACCGGCATGCGCGCCGACCTTGAACTCCTCGATGAGCGCCGATTCCGAAACGGCGTCGTGCACCTCCGCTACCGCACTCTCGGACAGTGACCGACAGCCCTGTCCGACAGCCCTGTCCGATCGCCGGCGCTTGCATGCCGGCCGCACGCTCGTCGACCGCGGGCGTTGTGGCCTCCTGCTGGGCCGCCGCTACCCGAAGCCTCACGTGCCGGTGCGCTCCCGCCACGCCCGCACCCGGTCGCGCAGCCAGTGGTAGCTGACCTTCGGCGTGCGGACCCCAGTGGTGTAGTCGACGTGGGCCAGCCCGAAGCGGGCCCCGTAGCCGCGAGCCCACTCGAAGTTGTCGATGAGTGACCAGTAGAAGTACCCGCGCAGATCGAGCCGATCGTCGGTGGCGGCCGCGCGAGCCGCCGCCGCCAGGTGCGCAGCCATGAACGCGATCCGGTCCGGGTCCGGCTCGGGTCCGCCGCGCAGGTCGGCGCAGCCGTTCTCGGTCACGTACACCGCCGGCAGCCCCGGGTAGCGGTCAGCGAGCCCGGTCAGGGTGTCGAACAGGCCTTGCGGCTCGACGGGCCAGCCGAGGTCGGTGGTGGGCAGCCCGTCCGGCCGCAGGTGCGCCACGCCGATGTCGAACGCGCTGCGCAGCGCCGGGTCGGGCTGCTCGTACGGGGCGTCGGCGACGTGCACGCGGTAGTAGTAGTTGACACCGAGGAAGTCCAGCGGTGCCGAGATCACCGCCAGGTCGCCGTCCCGGCGGAACGACAGGTCGCTCACCCCGGCGTAGAGCCGCTCGAACCCGGCCGGGTAGGCGCCGCCCAGTACCGGATCCGTGAACTGCCGGTTGAGCATGAGATCCTGCCGGTCCGCCGCCGCCCGGTCGGCCGCGGTGTCGCCGAACGGGACGGCCGGGGAGAGGTTGAGCGTGATGCCGACCCGCGAGCGCGGGCCGACGGCGGACCGGACGGCGGCGACGGCCTTGCCGTGGCCGAGCAACAGGTGGTGGGCGGCGGCCAGGGCGGTGTGCCCCTCGGTGGCTCCGGGTGCGTGCCGGCCCTCCGCGTAGCCGACCATCGACGAGCAGTACGGCTCGTTCAGCGTGATCCAGTCGTGCACCCGGTCGCCGAGGGCGCCGGCCACCACGGCGGCGTAGTCGGCGAATCGCTCGGCGGTGTCCCGTGTCCGCCAGCCGCCCTCGTCCTCGAGGGCCTGCGGCAGGTCCCAGTGGTAGAGCGTGATGAACGGCCGGATGCCCTGCTCGCACAGGGCGTCGACGAGCCGGTCGTAGTAGTCGAGGCCGGGTCGGTTCACCGGCCCCTGCCCGGCCGGCATGACCCGCGGCCAGGCGACCGAGAAACGGTAGGCGTCCACGCCGAGACCGGCCAGCAGGTCCACGTCGTCGCGCCAGCGGTGGTAGCTGTCACAGGCGACCGCGCCGGAGGTGCCGTCGGCGATGGCACCCGGGCGGCGGCAGAAGGTGTCCCAGATCGACGGCCCACGGCCGTCCACGTCGACCGCCCCCTCGATCTGGTACGCCGCGGTGGCCGTGCCCCAGATGAAGCCTGCCGGCAGGTCGGGCAGGTCTGCCGCGGTGGCCGCGGTGGTGTCGTCGGACGTAGTGGTCATCCCTTCACCGCACCCTGCATGATGCCGCCGACGATCTGCCGGCCGAGGAGCAGGAACACGACGAGGATCGGCAGGGTGGCCAGCAGTGTGCCGGTCAGCGTCAGCGTGTAGTCGGTGGTGTAGCCGCTGGCCAGTGCCGACAGCGCCACCTGCACCGTCGCGTTGTTCTGCAGGACGACCAGCGGCCAGAAGAAGTCGTTCCAGGCCTGCATGAAGGTGAACAGCCCGAGCACCGCCGCCGCGGGGCGGGCTGCGGGCAGGACGATGTGCCAGTACAGGCCGAACGTGCTGGACCCGTCGACACGGCCGGCCTCGAGCAGTTCGTCGGGCACGGCGCGGCCGAGGTACTGGGTCATGAAGAAGACACCGAACGCGGTCACCAGCCCTGGCACGATCACGGCGGCGAGCTGCCCGGTCCAGCCGAGGTCGGCCATCAGGATGTAAAGCGGGATGATGCCGAGCTGGTGTGGCACCATCGAGGTCGCGATGGCCACGACGAGCAGCGACTTGCGGCCCCGGAACCGCAGTTTGGCGAAGGCGAAGCCGGCCAGGGTCGAGAAGAACACCACGGAGACGGTGATCGAGCTGCTGACGATGAAGGAGTTCAGCAGTGCCCGGCCGAAGTCGGTCGTGTCGAACACCCGCGCGATGTTGTCGAACAGGTGCCCGCCGGGCACGAGGGCCGGTGGCACCTTCGTGACGGCGTCGCTGGACTGCGAGGACACGACGAAGGACCAGTAGAGCGGGAAGACCGACCCGGCCACGACCGCCAGGAGGGCGCCGTAGGTCCAGACCGAGGCCTTCCGTGGGTACCCGAAGCTTCGGCGCCGGCGGGGCGGGCGCGGCGGCGCGGGCGTGGTGCCGGTCTGTACGGGGTCCGCGAGGGTGGTCACGGCGTTCTCCTCAGTCCTCGTCCTTGGCGATGCGCCGGGTCAGCAGGAAGTTGATGATCGCGAAGATGGCGATGACCAGGCACAGCGTCCAGGCGACCGCCGAGGCGTAGCCGAAGCGGAACTCCCGGAACCCCTGCTCGTACATGAACAGTGCGACGGTCTGGAACTGCCGGTCGGAGCCGCCGGTGGGCGTCTGGGAGCTGGCGAACAGCAACGGTTCGGCCATGATCTGCAGACCGCCGATCGTCGAGATCACCGTGGTGAAGATGATCGTCGGTCGCAGCATCGGCACGGTGATCCGCCAGAACTGCTGGCGCTGTGACGCGCCGTCGAGGTCGGCGGCCTCGTACAGGTGGTGCGGGATCGCCTGCATCGAGGCGAGAAAGATGAGGGCGTTGTAGCCGGTCCACCGCCAGGCGACGATGGTCGAGATCGCCAGGTGGGAGCTCCAGGTGTTGGCCTGCCAGTCGATCGGGCCGACACCGACGAGGCCGAGCGCCCAGTTGACCATGCCGAAGTCGCGGCCGAACAGCTGGGTGAAGACGATCGTCACCGCCACGATCGAGGTGACGTTGGGCAGCAGCACGCCCATCCGCAGGGCGGTGCGGGAGCGCAGCCGGTGGTTGAGCAGGTGGGCGATCCAGAGCGCGGCGAGCAGCTGCGGCACGGTGGACAGCACCCAGATGCTCAGCGTGTTGCCCAGGGCGTTCCAGAAGTACGGGTCCTGCACCATTTCGCGGTAGTTCGCGAGGCCGACCCAGCGGTGCGACTCGGAGTCGAGCAGGTCCCAGTCGTTGAACGAGACGTACGCCGTGTACAGCAGCGGGAACAGCCCGAACCCGCCGAACAGCAGGAAGAACGGCAGGATGTAGAGGTAGGGCGAGCCCTTGGTGTCGAGCCGGCTCAGGCCGGCCCGCCGGGCTTGGTGGAGGTAGGTGGCCATCGTCGATCCTTCGTCGCCGGGGGCCGCCGGCGGTCAGGGACGACCGCCGGCGGCGCGGGTCGAGTTACTTGGCGAGACGCTCGACGTCGCCGACCATCTGCTTCCACGACTCGTCGGAGCTCTGCTTGCCCTGCTCGATGCGCACGAGGGCGTCCCGGATGGTGGTCTGCACGTCACCGGCCCGCGGGCCCTGGTACTGCGGCTTGAGTTTCTTGGCCGCCGTGGTGAAGAGCTGGCCGACCGGGGCGTTGTTGAAGAAGGGGTCCTTGTACTGGGCGATCTCGGGCTTGTCGTACAGCGCCGGGATGGACGGCAGGTTGCCCTGCGCGGTGAACACCTTGGCCTGCTGCTCCGGGGCGCTCAGCCACGCGGCGAGCTTCTTGGCCTCATCGACGTGCTTGCCCTGCTTGGGGACGGTGAGGTACGAGCCGCCCCAGTTGCCGCCGCCACCCGGGACGGCCGCCACGTCCCACTTGCCGGCGGCGTGCTTCGCCTGGTCCTTGATCTTGGTCATCATCCAGGCCGGGCACGCGATGGTGGCGAACTGGTCCTTCGCGAAGCCGTTGTTCCACTCCTGCGAGCTGCCGATCAGCTTGGCCGAGAGGTTGCTCTGGATCGCCTGCACGGTCAGGTCCCAAGCCTTGCGCACCTCGGGGTTGCTGCCCACGACGATGGTGTTGTCCTCGTTGTAGTACCCCACCGGGGCCTGGCCGATGATGCCGTTGAACAGCTGCCCGCCCCCGTCGAAGAAGGCGCTGCC
This sequence comes from Planosporangium spinosum, assembly GCF_049999945.1. Classification (NCBI taxonomy): domain Bacteria; kingdom Bacillati; phylum Actinomycetota; class Actinomycetes; order Micromonosporales; family Micromonosporaceae; genus Planosporangium; species Planosporangium spinosum. The sequence goes on from NZ_JBLYUB010000044.1 coordinate 29,475, forward strand.
GGCCGGGGCCTTCTCCGCGTACCGCTTGCCGAACTCGATGTACTTGTCCCAGCCGCCGGCCCAGGCGGCCGACACCTGATCGCGCTCGAACGGCACGCCGGCCTTCTCGAACAGGTCACGCCGGTAGCAGATGGCCAGCCCGCCGACGTCCGTGCCGTACCCGATCTGCTTGCCGTCCTTGGTCAGCGACGCCTTCCACTTCCATTCGAGGTATTCGGACTGGCGCTCCTTGCCCAAGTCGACGAAGAAGTTGCCCCGCTCGCGCATCTGAGCGATGAAGCCGGTGTCGACGCCCTCGATGTCGCCCGTGCCCGAGCCGGCGGCGAGGTGGGTGATCAGGTCACGATGATGGTCGTTGTAGGCGGCCGTCTTCTCCTGGATCGTGATGTTCGGGTGCAGGTTCTGGTACTCCGTGTACAGGGCTTTGTACCCGAAGTTGCCGAACAGGTTGACGGTCAGGGTGATCTTCTCGTTGCTGCTGCCGGAGCCTCCATCGGTACCGCTGCCACACGCGGTCAGCAGCACTCCGGCGGCCAGGGCGGCCATCGTCACTCGCAATAGTCGGTTTCGGCGCATGCCGGCGAGTCCTTTCAGCGTTCATGTAACCGGTTACATGAAACCGGTTACACTGCCGTATACGGTGATGAGGATGAGCGGATTACGGGGGTGTACGGGCACGGACGGCAACCAACGGCGGTAGGCGCTTCCAGGAGGAGTGTTGCCGGGCCGGACCGTGTGATGTCAAGCGTCAAAACGATAACGGCGGATGTGCCTTGACTGGCGAGCGGCGCTGCGGCTACGGTTCTGAAACCGGTTACACAGAGAGCACCAACATTGATCACAATCAGGGAGCTGGCGCGGCGGTCCGGCGTGTCCGTCGCTACCGTGTCCCGCGTCTTCAACACCCCCGAGGTCGTCAGCCAGCAGACCCGCCAACGCGTCCTGGAGCTGGCCGCCGAGATCGGCTACTTGCCGAACGAGTCGGCGCGCACGCTCGCCACGAAGAAGTCCAACATGGTCGGCCTGGTGTGGGACACCGATCATCGCCGGCCCGGATGGCGCCACCCGTTCCTGCAGGAGATCCTCGTCGCGCTCAAGACCGCACTGAGCGTTCACGGGCTGAACCTGCTCATGCTCGCCACCCACGACGCGACGGGGCCCGACGACGCGCAGCGATACGTACGCGCGGTACGTCAGCACAACCTCGACGGCGCAGTCATCATCGACAACGGCACCCGCGACCCGGCCGTGCTCGCCCTCGTCGACGCCCAAGTGCCGTGCGTCGCCCTCGACCTGCGGGTCGAGGGCCCGACGTCCACCTACGTCACCTCCGACAACGCCGGCGGCGCGGCACTCGCCGTGCGCCACCTCGTCGAACACGGCCACCGGCGCATCGCCACCATCACCGGCCCGCTGCGCACCTGGCCGGGAGCCGAACGACTGCTCGGCTTCCGAGCCGCACTGGCCGGAGCCGGCCTGCCGCTCGCCGCCAGCCACGTCATCGAGGGAGACTTCTACCTCGACGGCGGCCACGCCGCGATGCGGCGGCTGCTCGACCTCGACGACCGCCCCACCGCGGTGTTCGTCGCGGGCGACGAGATGGCCGTCGGCGCGATGCGGGCCGCCCACGAGGCCGGTCTGCGGATCCCCGACGACATCGCGATCGTCGGCTTCGACGACATCGAGGTGGCCGCGCTGATCCCGCCCGGACTCACCACCGTCGCCCAGGACAAGGCCGGCTTCGGGACGGTCGCCGCCGAGGCACTCTTCGCCATGCTGCACAGCGGCGACGACCCGCCCGGCCCCACCGTGCTGCCGACAACGCTGGTGGTGCGCGGCTCCGCCTGACTCCAACTGTTCCCGCTCGCCGTGGTCAGGGGGATCAGACCGATGGATCGCGCTTCGTGCAGCTGGTGACACGCTGATTTGGTGTCGAGTCGTTCGATGCCTTTGGCGGCCCAGGGCCGCAAGTGAAGCGCGACCATCGCGTGATCATCGATGGCTTGTGCCGACCACCGAAGATCGTGCAGTGCCCGAGTGGGTCCGCACGCTCGCCCGGCGCGTCGCCGAGGCCGCCGAGACACCCGCGATCATGCGTATCACGGTGTTCGACCCGGATCTCGGTCTCGGACATCCGGCCGGGCAGACGCATCCGCGGATCCTGGTCACCCTGCGACCCGCCACCGTCGACGTGCCACCGCCGATCCGCCTGAAGTCGATCTTCTATACCCGTGACCTGCCCCGGGTGAAGCACGCCGGGTTGTTCGGCACCGTGTATCACCGTCGCGCAGCCCAGAACGAAGGCTTCGACGATGTCCTGTTCGTCGGGCCCGACCACCTCGTATCCGAAGGTGCGACCTGGAACATCGCGTTCGTTGAGGACGGGCGGGTGATCTGGCCGGAAGCCGAATGCCTGCCTGGGGTCACCATGCGACTGATGAACGCCGCAATGGGCCGCCTCGGGATCGAGGTCCGCACGGCCCCTATCGCCATCAACGACCTGCGTGCGTCGTGCGCCGCCTTCATCACCAACGTCGCGGTCGGGCTGCGGCCGGTCCACAGCATCGACGGTACCGAGCTGGCTGAGGCGACGGCCTTCATAGAGGCGCTTCGTAAGGAGTACGACTCCATCGAAGGAGACCCGCTGTAGTCACTCCTCGTCACACGACGGTCCACACTGTTGACGGGCCACTACCAGCGATGGTCATGTGGTACCTGTATCGATCGATGGTCGCTGGACCGGCGACCGCGATGATCGAAGGAACCGCGTGGTGGTGACCGTCGGAACGTGGACTGGACGCGAAACTCGGGCGCTGCGCGAGGCGAAGCGGATGAGCCTGCGGGAGTTCGCCGCCCACCTCGGGGTCAGCGACCGCACGGTCTCCAAATGGGAGGCGCCGGGTGCGCGCTGGACGCGTTCCTCGGCGTGGCCATCCACCTGTGGGTGCAGGCATACGTCCACAAGCACCTGCGCTTCCCACCGGAGTTCTTCGACCGCCTCGGCATTGACCCGGCGGGGGGCCGCGACACCGCCCCGACCTGATCGGCATGCTGATCTCCAGCGCCGGCCTGGTCGGCGTCACCTACGGCATGGTGGAGGCCGGGCAGAACGGCTGGGCCGACCCCGGCGCAATGACCGCCCTGGTCGCCGGCGCGCTGGTACTGGTCGGCTTCGGGTACTGGGAACGGCGCTTCGCCGGCGGCCGGAGGGCCGGCACGCAGCCGTTGATCGACCTGTCCCTCTTCCGCTCCGCCAGCTTCACCTGGGCCACGATCCTGGCGACCTTCGTGTCCTTCGCGATATTCGGCATCCTGTTCGCGACCCCGCTGTACTTCCAGGAAGTCCACGGCGCCGACGCGTTGGGTACCGGCCTGCGGCTGCTGCCACTGGTCAGCGGTCTGGTGGTCGGCATGTTCATAGGGGAGCGCAGTGCGAAGGCGGCCCGCGCGGCGGTCGGCCGCGTGTGGTGGGGCAGCGCCAAGACCAATGTGGCGGCCGGTCTCGCTCTGATGGCGGTCGGCCTGTACATCGGCGCTTTCACCACAGTGAACACCCCCGACCTGGTGTCCGGGGTCTGGCTCCTGCTGGCCGGCGTCGGCTTCGGACTGGCCGTACCGGCCGCAATGAACGTGGCGCTCGGCGCGCTGGCCCCCGAACGCAGCGGCGTGGGCGCCGCGGTCGTCAGCGCGTTGCGGCAGGTCGGCGCCACGCTGGGCGTCGCGGTGCTCGGTACCGTGCTCAACACCGTCTACCGGGGGCAGTTGGCCGCCGCTGATCTGCCCCAATCCGTTGAGCAGCAGGCACGCCGCAGCGTGGCGGCCGGTGTGGCGGCAGCCGAGGACCTGCACTCGGGGTCGGCGCTGGCCGCCGTCCGCGCCGCCTTTGTCGACGGCCTCGACGTGATGCTCTGGGTCTGTGCCGGTACCGCCACCGCCGCGGTGGTGCTGGCTGTCGTCTTCCTGCCGCACGGCGGTGGCCAGCCGGCGGTGCGGGGCGGGCAAGACGAGTCGTCGGGCAGCGACGAGAAACCGGCCACGGTGGGTTGACGAACCTACCCGCTGTCGGGCGGGCGCAAGGTCCGCCGAGTACGAGCGGTTGCCAGCTCTCCAACCGTCCCATTAGATGGGTCCATGGCAAGGCATGTGGTCATCGTCGGTGCGGGGGTGGCGGGTGCGGCTCTAGCCGCGGAGTTGGTTGACGGCCGCGACGTAGCCGTGACGGTGGTCGAACGTGGCCCTCGTGAGCGCCTGCTGGGATCTACCGGACACGCACCGGGATTCGTCGGGCTCTTCAATGAGGCGCCGGTGCTCATCGAACTCGCCCGCATCAGCGCACGCCGGTACGAGCGGCTGTCCTACCGGGGGCAGAACGGCTTTGACCGGGTCGGTGGGCTCGAAGTGGCCACCACCGCTAGCGGGATGCGCCACCTTGCGCGCCGAGCGGCGCTGGCCGCCGGCACCGGGCTGGCGGCGCGCCTGCTGGACCCTGGACAGGCCGCGGCCTGCGCCCCTGACCTTGTCCACCCGCACCACTGTGTCGGCGGTCTGCTCTTCACCGAGGACGGGACAGCCCGCGCCGGCGTGGTCACCGCCGCCTTGAAGGGCCGTGCCATCGACGGCGGAGCGCGTTTCGTCTACGACGCCCCGGTGAACGCCATTGAGGTCGCGGGCGCGCGGGTACGAGCGGTGCGCGTTCTCGGCCAGCGGTTCCTCGCCGACGACGTGGTGATTGCGTGCGGGATCTGGGGGCCGGCCGTCGCCGCGCTCGCCGGTGTGCGGTTGCCGCTGACTCCGGTGAGCCATCCCTACGTCTATGGCCCGCGGCGGCCGGCCGGTTCGGTGAGCCCGCCGTTCGTGCGGTGGCCGGAGCACCACGTCTATGCCCGGGATCACGGCGATCGGCTCGGTCTGGGTACCTACAACCACGTCCCGCTGTCGGTGGACGTCGACGATCTGGGTATGGACGCCGAGCGGCCGTGGCCGGCCGAGCTGTTCAATCCAGCCGTGGCACGGGCACTCGATCTGCTACCCGCGGCGCAACGGTTTACCGTGGATCATCGGCTCAACGGAGTGTTTTCCATGACGGCGGATAATCAGCCGTTGGTCGGCCCCGTCGAGGACATCGCTGGACTGTGGATGGCTGAGGCGTTGTGGGTGACCCATGCCGCTGGCGCCGCGCACTGCCTGGCTCGGCTCATGACCGGCGCGACGCCGGTCATCGAGGGCCTCGACTCTCTTCGGCCTGACCGATTCACCGGGCAGAGCGGTGACGACCTGGTCGCCAGCGCGCTGCGTCTGTACCGGGACATCTACAGCACGGCCTGACCAGCCAGCGCAGGGTAGGGCCGGCACTAAGCGGCTGGCCAGAAGTCTTGTCCGTAACCGTCAGGGAGCCAGGGTGAGCTCCACGGCGCGGCGGTGACAAGGATCTGGTCGGGGGAGGGGACTGTCAAACGAACGGTGTGTCCAGGGTTGTTGAGGACTACTTGCGGCCTGCGGACAGGCGTCCGTCGAAGGCGATCTCGAAGGCGTTGAGGGCGGGTGCGGTGCGGGGCGCTGCGCTGCCGGGCGCCGCCGGGGAGCCGGGTAGCTCACCGTCGTCCATCGGGGCACTGGTCGATGCCGAGGTTGTGATACCAGCAGCCCCCGGCGGGTGCGGTGTCGAAGTGGGTGGCCGCGGCGGCGTTGCCCTCGAACTGGTTGTCGTGGACCCATCCTGATTCGCAGCTGCCGGCATGGGTGATCTGCAGGCCGTGGGTCTGGGTCTGGTCCGGCTGGCTGTCCCAGGCCCGGTTGTTGTGGATGGTCGGGCGGAACGTGGCGGCGGCCAGGGTGATGCCGGCCCTGGTGGTGGGGGAGCCGGGTATCTCGTACGGCGCACCCGGCGGCGGAGTGCGGTCCGGCCAGGCGGTGAGCGCGCCGGGACGGCGTGGCGCCAGGTCGAGTTTGGTGGGAGTGTTTCCCATGACGATGACCTGTTGCCCGTCGGCGATGATCCATTTGCCGCGGTGCCCGTCGGGTATCCAGTGGGCGGCGGTGTCGGTCAGCGACCGTTCGGTGTAGGAGACGGTGTCCCCGCGGCCGGACGAGCCGGGTTCGCAGCGTCGGCCGTTGTTCCGGATACGGTTGCCGTCGATGGCCGGGTCGGACAGGGCGGAGTCGGCGAGGATGCCGTCGAGGGCGTTGTCCCAGAACTCGTTGGTGTCGATGATCATATCTGCGGCGGGCACCTCGGCGCCGCCGGCCAGGTTGTGCTGCCAGTACCCGTAGCGGCCGTTACGGCTGATGCGGTTACCTTCGATGGTGTACGGGCCCGGGGTGTTGCCGATCGCGATTCCGTCCCAGACGTTGTCCTCGATGACGCAGCCGGTCACGATGCCGCCGCGCCCGGCGATGTGGGTGGTGCCCAGCGACGAGACGTCGTAGCCGGCCTGGTGGTTGGCCATCATGGTGCAGCCGGAGACGACCATGCCGTCGGTGCCCCAGTCGGAGATGCCGAACCGGTTGCCTTCGGAGTGACAGCCGATGATGCGGATACCGCGGGGCGGGGTCCATTCCCTGGCCTGCAGCTCCATGAAGATTCCGTTGGTGCCGTTGCGGACGGTGGTGCAGGCGGTGATGGTCAGCCGCTCGGTGGCGCCCCAGCCGCCGGTGCCGATGCCGATGCCGGCGCCGCCCATCCACAGGCCGTTCTCCAGCCGGCCGCAGTGCACGATCAGCAGGTTGTCCAGGAACGTGTCCTGAAGGAAGTCACAGCCGAAGCCGGTGGCCGGTGTGTCGTGGATGAACAGGTCACGGAACCGGCCCCGCAGCACGTACTGCATGCCCAGGCCCTTGGCGAGAAAGTCGTACGCGGGCAGCCACACCCCGGAGCCGTCGATCTCGAAGTGTGCCATGGTGCAGTCGGCGATGAAGTTGTCGGGGCTGGCGCCGTGCTGCAGCGCGGTGAAGTAGGCCAGCGGCGTCGGCGAGGTCCGGTCTCCCCGATTGGACAGGGCGAACCGGGTCGCGGCCGGGCCGTCGCCGAGCAGGGACACGCCACTGCGCCATACGGTGCCCTTGTCCTGGATCGAGTACACCCCGGACGGGCAGTAGATGGCGCGGGGCTGACCGTCGTGGAGGAAGGCGTCACCGAGTTCGTCGACCAGACGCTGCAGCGCCGGCTGGTCGTTGGTGCTCCCGTCACCTCTCATGCCGTGCTCGCGGGCGTTGTAGACGAAAGCGTTCCCCCCGATGGCCTCGGCGGGGATCGTCGCGGTGGTCGCGCCCTCCGTGCGGGCGGTTGGGCGGGTGCCTTCAGACGGGCACATCAGGCTCTCCTGTCTGCGCAGCCGACTGTCGCCAGCGGCAGCGCCTTCCACATCGGCGCGAATGCCGAAGCTTCCGACGAGAACGGATCGCGGTCCCACGAGCGGCGACCGGAACGTGTGCGTTCCGTCACCGGTGGCGCGTCGTCGGAGAAGCATTTCGTCTGGTCAGTGGCTCTTTGTCATCGGCTTCCCTGATCGGGAAGGGGGAAACACCGGGCCGCATGATCAGGGAGTGGAGCCGCGCCCGTCACGGCCGGGGCTCTCCCTGATCATCAGCGGCGTCCGGCTCAGATCAGCGCGGGAACCTTCTTGGTGATCGGTACCGCCAGCACGGTCGGGCCGTCGGCGGTCGTCGCCGCGCGAAGGGCGTCCGGGATCGCGTCGGCCGACTCCACCCGCTGGGCCTGGCAGCCGTACCCCCGCGCGATGGTCGGGACGTCCAGGCCGGGCAGGTCCAGCCCGGGCACGTCCGGGGTGTGCTCGAACGCGGCGTACGCCTTGAGGATGCCGTACTCCTCGTTGACCGGCACCACGTAGACGACCGGCAGGCGGTGCTGGGCGGCCGTGTACAGCGCCTGGATCGAGTACTGGAACGAGCCCTCGCCAATCACCGCGATGACCGGGCGGCGGCGACCGGTGTGCCGCTCGCCGAGGGCGATGCCGACCGACGCGGGCAGCGCGTAGCCCAGGCCGGCGCTGGAGGCGGTGAAGAACGACGCCGGCCGCTTGACGCGCACGTACTGCTTGAGCGTCTTCATGTTCGACGGGCTCTCCTCGACCAGGATCCCGTCTTCGGGCCACTCGCGGGCCAGGGTCGCGAACAGGGTGTCCGGCGATAGCGGGGTGCCCGGCCGGGCGGGCTCCGGCGGTGCCTGCGGCGACGGGGCCGGCCGGTCGGTGGCCGGCACCTGCTCGGCGAGGGCCGCGCAGGCCAGGGCGGCGTCGGCGAGGATGCTGTCGCCCACCGGCGCGCGGGACGCCTCGTCCGGGTCGTCGGTGACGTGCAGCAGGCGGGTGCCCTCGGGCAGGTACGGACCGGGCACGTACGGGTAGTAGCGGAACACCGGGGCGCCGACCACCAGCACCACGTCGTGGCCGCGCAGGGTCTCCGCCACGGGTCCGATGGCGGGCGGCAGCACCCCCTGGTACTGCGGGTGGTCCTCGGGGAAACCGACCCGCTGCGCCCAGGGCGCCTCCCATACCGGCGCACGCAGCTTCTCCGCCAGGGCCACCGCCGCGTCCCAGCCGCCGCTGCGGTCGACGCCGCCGCCGTACACCAGCGCGGGGTTGCGGGCGCCGGCGAGCGCGCCGGCGAACTCGCGCAGCCGGTCGGGTTCGGCCGCGATCCGGGTGCTGACCCGGCGCACCGGCGGCGCGCCGTCGGCCGGCTGCTCCCAGTCGTCCATCGGGATCGACAGGTAGACCGGGCCGGCGGGCGGCTCCTGCGCCAGCGCGTACCCCTGCATGAACGCCGCCGGCACGTCCTGGGCGCGCGCCGGCTCGTAGCTCCACTTCACGTACGGCATAGGCAGCAGCTGCGCGTACCGGTTGGTCAGCAGCGGCTCCAGTCGCAGCATGTCGCGGTGCTGCTGGCCCGACGACACGATCAGCGGCGTCCGGTTGTGCCAGGCGGTGGCGAGGTTGCCCATCCCGTTGCCGACCCCCGGCGTGGTGTGCAGGTTCACGTGCGCGGGTTCGCCGGTCACCTGCGCGTACCCGTCGGCCATCCCGACCGCCGAGGCCTCCTGCAGCGCCAGCACGTAGGTGAAGTCGGACGGGAACCGGGCGAGAAACGGCTCCTCGGTGGAGCCGGGATTGCCGAAGACCGTGGTCATCCCGAGATCGCGGAGCAGGTCGTAGGTCGCGTCGTGCACGGTGGTCATGTCGAACCCCCTGGGTCGCCGGACGAGGCCGGTGGTGCCTCACCCGTTCCTATGACCCGAAGGAGGCTCCTCACTCCGGATCCGGCCGGTTCACTCGCGGGTGACCGCCGCATCGCGCGGGAGATGATCAGTCCTGCGGTGGCAGGGGCTCCTTGGGCACCGCGCGGGCCGGGTGGTAGTCGGGCGGGGTGGCGTCCGGCTCCGGCCGGGCCTCGGCCTCGGGCACGACGAACGGCTCGCCTTCCGCCTTCTTCAGGTGAAGATACGCACGGCGGATCTGGGGCGGGGGGTTGAGCTGTTCGTCGTCGGGCTTGTTCATCGTGGCGCTCCCTGATCGATCAATGGGTCGGCTACCCGCTCGGTCAGGCGCGAAACGCCCGCCAGCTGTCAGGCTGGCGGGCGCGGCAGGGAGGGTTCGATCTCGTCCCATTCGTAGAGCATCGCGCTGGCGAGTGCGCGCACCTGAGCGTCCCACCGGCCGCGCAGCCGGACGTAGTCGTCCGCGCCGGCGGCGGGATCGGGGTTCACCCGGAGCCCGGCCTCGCGGAGCCGGACGACCGCGCGCCGGTACCGCTCGCGCCAGGCGTCGGCCAGCTGTCTGGAGGGCTGATGCGCGGACGCGTCGGGGACGAGCATGCACACCAGCTGCAGGGCCGCCTCGGTCAGTCCTTGCGCACCGATCGATTTGATCAGCGCGCGATAGCGGTCCCCGTCCAGAGCCGTCCGGGTCAGCGTCGCCGAGTCGAGAGCAATCAGCACGATCCGGGGCAGGGAGTAGTAGGGGTAGCGGTAGTGGAAGTAGCGCAGCACCGGAAAGAAGCGGTGCGTCTCGTACACGTCGAGGATGAAGCGCGTGAGCGAGGAGAAGAAGCCTCGGGCTTCGAACAGGTCCGGCCCGTCCGCGAGCCCGGCGAACAGAACGGCGGCGTCGCCGGTGCCACGGGTGCGGTGATGCAGGAAGCCGGCGAAGGCGTTGCGGCTGGTGAGGTTGGTGTACACCGTCAGGAAGTACGTGATCACCATGCTGATCGTGGCGCACCCCATCATGGCCTCTGTGACGGTGAGAAGCCGGTAGAGCCCGCTCTTCGGCGCGATGTCCCCGGTGCCCAGCGTGGTCAGCGCGTATCCGCTGAAGTAGAACGCGGATGCCCAGCTCGTGTCGGTGGGCCCGGAGGTGGAGCGGATGTCCGTCCCGAGGGCCGGTTTGTAGATCAGTGCCCAGCCGGCCACCAGCAGGACGACCCAGGCCGTCAGGGTGACCGCCACCTGGACCGGGCCGCCGTAGGCGAGCAGGTTGCGCCGTCGCTGGCCGTGCGTCATCTTCCCGATCAGCCGGAATACGTGCCACGTGGCGCGGGAGGTCGGCCGGCGGATGAGGCCGTGGCCACTGGCCGGAAACAGCACGGTGACGAAGATGTCCTGGGCGGCCGCGAGCAGGATGAGCGCGCCGACCGAGCGGAGAAGCCAGTCCATGCCGGTCAGGCACCAGGGGGTAACCGCGTTCCCTGACCCCGCGTCGGTCAGGCCGGCGAGAGCGGGGAGAGCGGATCGGCATGCCGCAGTCGTACCCGCTCGTCCTGTCATGAACCGGCGGGGGCTTTCCGCACCGGACAGCCCGTGCTGTCTACACCCCGGCGGTCAGAAGATCTACTTCCGGCTGGCAATGACCGGGGGCATTGATTTCCCGTCATCACGGAGCGTGATGACGGCTTCCTCAACGACAACCGCGCCTTCACCCTCACCGTGGAGGACGTGTCCGCGGCCCTCGACGCGGCGGCGAGCGGGCCCGTCGCGGAGGGCGTCGTCGGCGCCGGAACCGGGATGCAGCTGTTTGAACCCCCCGGGGAAGGACAGGGCCATGAACAGCTTCTCCAGCTGATCCTCGCTCAACGGTGGCTGCTCACCACGCTCCCGCGCCGCCTGGCACTGGCGCATCCCGGTCGAGATGATTTTGAAACCTGCCTTGTCGCCGGCCCGCGGTGCTGGAACGGCGCTGATGCCCCTATGTTTGTCAAGCCGTTGCAGGGGTCTGGGTCACGAGGTCGAGGTGTTGGATCAGGTGGTAGATCTCGCGGGCGATATACCGTTTGACGCAGCGGATGGCTTCGCGGCGGGTTAGTGCTCGGTTCCTCTTTGCAGGTGTAGATCGCTTCTGCCGGTGGGATGCTGGTGGGGAGGCGGTCTTTCATGCCGAAGTTGCTGTACGCGCGTCCTCCGAGCGACGTGGAGGAGGAACGCACGGTC
>NZ_JBLYUB010000045.1:0-37571 GCF_049999945.1 Planosporangium spinosum
GGCGGGAGGTGTCCCGCCGGCCCCGGCCGGGTGGGTCAGGATCCGACAGGTCGGGATCCGGGCTTCTGGATGAGTGGCTCAGGATGAGTGGGTCAGGATTCGTAGTGGCCGTCACCGAACAGGATGTAGTCCCACTGCACGGTGTCGGTCCAGAACGGGGTGGACACGCTGCCGCTGATGGTCAGCGGCAGGCGCGCGTTCGGGGCGGTCGAGGACCCCGCGTTGGTGGGGTTGTGCACCTGGACATGCAGGTCCAGCGAGTACCCCCAGAGCACCGAGCACTCCGGCACCGAGATCCAGCAGTTGGGGATGAAGGCACCGGCGTTGTTGTACCGGGCGCCGAACTCCCAGCGCAGCTCGAGGCGGACCAGCACGGTGTCCATGGTGAACCCGTTGGTGTACCGCAGCAGGCGGCGCACGATGTTGGGGCCCCGGGCGCCCTGGAGGTTGGTCCAGTCGTCGACGTGCGGTACCGCGTTGCACGTGGTGTGGTCGACGCTGGCCGACGGCTTGCCCGACTCGACGATCTTCCAGGCGGCGCTGGCGACGTTGACGACCTGCTCCCAGCTCATGCCAGTGCCTCCCCGTCCTCGCCGGACGCCTCGGGGACGTCCACCATGGCCACCTCCGTGCGCTCCTCGCCGTCCTCCTTGTTGACGCCGAAGACGTAGGACTGCAGGTACTCCCTCTCCTCGGGGGTCCACTGACTCGGGTCGTCCGGGAACGGCGTGCCGTCGGCGCGCAGGGGCACGCCCTCGGCGGTGACGTGTTCGCTCATGTCGCGGCTCCTCCTTCGGTTGCGGGCGGATCGGTTACGGACGGGGTCGGCTCGCGAACGTGGTCAGTTACGGACGGTGAACCCGGGCGGCTGGAGGCTGCCCGGCACGACGAGGTAGTTCGTGGTGGCCGCGACGGTGACCGGCGCGGGTACACCGGCGGTCACCGTCACCGTGGCGTGCAGCAGCCGCGGGCCGGGGTACGTGTGCGGCAGGATCAGCAGCGGGCGGGTGAACCGGCCGTCGGCGTCGGTGCCGGCCGTGACCGGACCGGGCATGCCGTCGAGGGTCAGTACGACGGTCTGGCCGGGCGGGAACGCCGCGCCGGTGACCTGGGTGACCTGGCCGGCCTTGGCCAGCGGCGGCGCCGCCTCGACCACCGGCTGCGCGCCGGCGCCGAGGACCGGGATCAGGTGCGGCGACGGCAGGCTGCTGTCGTCGTCGAAGCGCAGCGCCGCCGGGCGGGCGCCGACCGCCAGGGGCCGGAAGACGACCGTGACCCGGCAGGTACCGCCCGGCGTGACGGCCGCGGCGGTGCAGGTCTCGCCGGTGATCCGGTAGTCGCCGGGGAAGCTGGTCGAGCCGTCCCCGTACGGGCCCACCGCGTGGACGTGCAGCGGCCCGGTACCGGTGTTGGTGACCACGAGATCCAGCGGCGTGCTCTGCTTCGTCACCGGCCAGGTGCCGAAGTCGAGGACGGCCGGTGCGGCACCGAAGCCGGGCGTACCCGGCGCCGGGCTGCTCGCCGACGGGCGGGGCTCGGGCACGCCGGTACCGGTGAGTGTCACCCGCAGCGGGGCGGGGCCGCCGCGCCAGGCGACGTCGACGGTGCCCGTACGCGGTCCGGCCGCGGTCGGCCGGAAGGTCACCGGTACCAGGCACCGGTCGCCCTCGTGCAGGACCGCGCCGGTGCACGTACCGGCCGGGGCGCCCGCGAAGTCGGTGCCGGTGACCGTCACCGTGGTGACCGGTAGGGGGCCGAATCCGGAGTGGCTCACCGGCACGGCGAGGGTCAGCGCGTCGCCGACGCGTACCGGCCCGAAGTCGACCGGCGCGGCCACCAGCACCGGCTGGAACCGCCGCGTGAACACGTCGGGTACCTCGTTGGTGTCGCCGGCCACGAGGTCGTCGGCGGCGGAGGTGTAGGCGACAGCCGAGCCGTCGGCGTCCAGGACCGGTTCGCTGCTGTCGCCGTGGCCCTCGCAGGTTGCCCCCGACACGTACCCGAGGCACGTGGTCGAACGGCCCGGCGAGGCCAGTTCGGCGGGCAGCCGGGGCAGGCCGGCGGCGGCGCGGGAGCGGTCCACCACGAGGTCGCGGACGACCACGTCGCAGTACGAGATGCCGGTGGTCGGCACCGACGGGCTCGCGGACGGCTCCAGCGCGGCGATGCCGATCACCGGCGGGTGCAGGCACGACGTGTACTGGACGGGGTCGTCGACGCCGTTGTGGACGCCCGCGGCGTCGGTGACGAAGGCCAGGTACCGCCCGTCCGCCGAGAACGCCGCCAGGCCACCCGACACCGGGGCGCCGGTACGGTCGGTGGACACGACCTCGCCGCGGACGGCCTCCCCCGGCGCCGGCCCGTAGCGGCCGTTGCCGTCCGGGTCGCGGTCGACGACCCGCACGTGCGACCCGGCGAGCCCGGACACGGTGGTGGTGAACGCGACCAGCCGGCCGTCGCCGGACACGGCGGGTTCGGCGCTGTGCCCGTACGGGCCGCCGGTGTCGATCGGCGCGCCGCTGTCGCCGAGGTCGAGCCGGGTGACGGTGCCGCCCGCCACGTCGTAGTCGAACACCGGCGCGACCGGCCACGGCTCGCTGGTCTTCCGGTACTCCGCGACGAACACCAGGTGGCTGCCGTCGGCCGACAGCGCGGGACTGTCGGCCCACCGCAGCTCGTAGTCGCCCGGCAGGGTGCCGGGGGTGGGCACGTCGACGATGTCGGCGTCGGTCGGTGGCAGCAGGGCGCCCCGGTCGCCGTGGCGCAGCGTCGCGATCCGGACCGTGTACCGCTCGTTGACGTCGCCGACGAACGCCAGCCGGGTCGCGTCGGCGCTCAACGAGGGCCGGTCGAACGGGTCGTCGTTGAGCGCGGGGTACGCGACGCGGGTGTAGGCGAAGCCGGTGTCGAAGGTGCCGTCGCCGTCCGGGTCCCGGTCGACGACCACGAGGGTGGTGACGTGGTCGGAGTTGTCGACGATGTTGCTGGCGGTGGTCAGGAACGCCACGAACCGGCCGTCCCCGGAGATCGACGGCGCCCTGCTGCCGTCGTCGGCGCCGACCTCGCGTACCGGCACCGGTGCGGCGGGTGCGGCGCGGGGCACGTCGACGACGGCCTCGTGGCCCCGCGACAGCAGCACCGTGCGCCCGGTCCGGGTGTCCCGGACGTACACGTCGGACTGGTTGCCCGCACGTCCCCGGTCCGGGTCGAGCGGATCCAGCCGGGCGAACGTGGCGAAGGCGACGTACCGGCCGTCCGCGGAGATCGCCGGGGTCCGGCTCGACCCGGTCGCCTGCCCGCCGCCGGTCGCGACGGAGACCCGCTCGGTGACGCCGGGCGACACCGCCGCGGCCGCCGGTCGCTGCCGGGAGGCGACGACGACGCAGGCGGCCACGGCGACGCCGGTGACGACGGCCGCGGCCGTCCACCGGTTCAGGTTCGGGCGGCGCCTGAGCACGGCGACTCCTTCGCGCGCGGTCCACCCACGCCTGGTCGGGGCTCGGTCCCGGGGCGCGGTCCTGCGGCGACGATAGGTGCCGCGGGCGGCCCGGCGGATCGGGTCGCGGGACGGCCTCCGGTGAGCTGACCGCCGCCCTTTGGGGCAGGCGGAGGCGCCTTCCGGGGTACCCGTGCGAGCCTGTGGCCGCCGACCGGCACCGGGCGACACTCGGCGTATGAGTGTCACCGCCGCACTGGTCGACAGCGAGCCGCACGTCGTACCGGGGCAGGAGCTGGTCTGCCCGGTCCGGATCCACCACACCGGGCACGTGGTGGACCAGTTCACCGTGGACGTCCTGGGCGACGCCGCGGCCTGGGCCACGGTCGAGCCCGCCGTGCTGAACCTGTACCCGGGGGACACCGGCGAGGTGCTGGTCCGGTTCCAGCCGCCACGCAGCCCCGTGGTCGCCGCCGGGCCGGTGCCGTTCGGGATCCGGGTCGTCTCCCACGAGGACGCCCAGGCGTCCTGGGTCGGCGAGGGCACCCTCCTGGTGGACCCCTTCACCGACCTGCGGGCGGAGCTGCTGCCGACGACGTCGCGGGGCCGGCGCCGCGGCAGGCACCGCCTGGAGGTGCGGAACCTGGGCAACCTGCCGGTCGACACCGAGGTGCTGCTCGCCGACCCCGACGACCAGCTACGGTTCCGGGTCGACCGCAGCGCCTTCGTCGTGGAGCCCGGTGCCACCACCCCGGTACGGATCGTCGCGGTGCCGCGCCGGCGTTTCCTGCGCGGGCCGCAGCAGACGAAGACGTTCCAGGTGCTGGTCCTCCCGCAGGGCGACGAGCAGGTCAGCCTGGACGGCGCGTTCGCGCAGCGGGCGCTGCTGCCGTCGTGGCTGGTACCCGTGCTGGCGGCGGTGACGGTTCTGCTGCTGGCGGCGGCGGTCCTGTGGCTGACGGTGCTCAAACCGGCCGTGAAGTCGGCGGCGCGGGACGCGGTCGCGCAGCAGAACGAGACCACGCAGCAGAACCTCGCGCAGGCCAGGCAGCAGGCGCAGCGGGCCGAGCAGAAGGCCGACGAGGCCGCGTCCGCGGCGACGGGCGGCAACCCCGCCGCGCGCCCCGGTGGCGGCACCGGCGCACCCGCCGGCGGGGTTGACCCGAACGACCCGGCCGCGCTCAGCCAGCCGGTCGACCTGCGAATCCAGGCCGACGCGGCGCCGCGCACCGACAACGGGTTCGTGTCGTTCACCGCCGCCGGCCAGCCGGACAAGCCGCTGGACGTGACGGACCTGCAACTGCAGAATCCGTTCGGCGACGTGGGCATCATCGAGATCCGCAAGAACGACAAGGTGTGGCTGCGCTTCGGCCTGGAGAACTTCCGCGACTACGACGACCACTTCGTGGTGCCGGTCCGGTTCAACAAGGGCGACGTGCTGTCGCTCGCCGTCAACTGCCGCAATCCGGGTGCCAAGCGGTGCACGCCAGCGGTCAGCGTGTCCGGGCGCACCACCCGCTGACGTGGTCCGGCGTGGTCGACGATGAACCCCGGCTCAGATCAGGCCCTCGCGCATCGCGTACGCCACCGCGTGCGTGCGGTTGCGCAGCTGGAACCGGTTCACGATGTCGTGCAGGATGGTCTTGATCGTGCGCTGCGAGTAGCACAGCCGCTCGGCTATCTCGCCGGTGCTCAGCCCCTGGGCGACCAGCCGCAGCACCTCCGCCTCGCGCTCGGTCAGCACGGCCATGCTCAGTCCCCGCGGGGCCAGGACCTCCCGTTGCAGCCGGGAGACCTGGGTGAGCAGCCGCCCGAGCAGGTCCGGTGGCAGGGTCGCGTCGCCCGACGCGGCCGTACGGGCGAGCCGGACCAGCGCCTCCGGGGTGGCGTCGGCGCGCAGGGCGACCGCCCGCACGCCAAGTTCCACGACCGTCAGCAGGTCCTGGTCGGCCAGTTCGGTGGTGACCAGCACCAGCCGGGACTGGCCACGCGCCTGCCGGGCGCGCAGCTGCTTGACGACCGTGTCGTCGATGCGGTCCACCACCGACAGGATGACCGCGTCGCCGTTGGCGTCGGCCTCCTCGACGAGCCGTACCTCGTGTCGGGACCGGAGCGTCGCCGACAGCCCGACCCTGGATATCGGGTCCGCGGCGCACAGCAGTACCGGAATTCTCGGCGACCCCGCCATCATGGCCATCCACACCACCATTCGACGTCGAAGTACACTGCTTTCGGTCGCCGGTGCGGTTGAGCCGGGTCGACGACCGGCCCGGACAATCCGCGGTGAACGGCGCTCGAATACGCGCCAGCACACCGGCCGCGGACATCGGCGCGGGCACCGGCATCCGGTCCGGGGACCGTTTCGGCGAGGCCCCGCCGACAATCGCGGCCTCGCCGATAATCGTGGGCCGGTGCTGGCAGTCCGTCCGCACGGGCCGGATCGGCCGCCTCGCCCTTCCGGCTGCCGGCCGGGTTTCCGGGGTGCGAGGACTGGTCAGTTGCTGGTTGAGGGGTTTCGGGTACGCGACGGCGGCACGGATACAGGATCGTTCCGCGGCGCCGGTGATCGACGATTGCTACTCGGGCATGTGCATGCTGTCATCACGCGACCCTCCAGTGCAATCGTCAAAGAGACAGAGCACGACCGGCTTTCATCCGGAGGCCATACTGTTTGATCGTTGAATGTACGGATGATGCGTGTCCAACCATGCGCACCCAACGTCCGGAATAAGCCCGGCAGCGCGCTCGACGCCGGAATGGACCCGGAGCACATCGAACGTCGAAATAGGCGTTGAAATATGGCGATGTCGTCCGGAAAATCGAATTGGCCGACCGGTCGCGTCCGGTGCCGCTCGACGCATGCGCGCAAAAGGTGCCGCCACCTCCGCTGACCGGCCCGGCGGGCGCCCGTCGACCCACCGCACCAGACCCTCCCGTACACCCTCAGGTCGGGCCGCCGACCGCCGATAGGCAGGTACCGACCCGACGTCCGGGCCGGTTTCGTCGCCGATCGGAGCGGAGGCGCAGGTGGCCAGGCAGTGCTCGGATGCCGAGAAGCAGATCGCGGACCTGCTCCGCACCGCCAGAACCTCGCTCGGGCTCAGCCTCGCGTTCCTGACCCGGATGGACGGCACCACCCAGCGCCTGGAGGTCGTGGAGTCGGCCGTGCCGTTCCCGATCCGAGCCGGGATGACCCAGCCCCAGGAGGCGACCTTCTGCCAGGCGATCCTGGACGGGCGACTGCCGGCGGTCATTCCCGACGTCACGGCGTTCCCGGCGGCGATGGCCCTACCCGGCGCCCGACTCGCCCGCATCCGCAGTTTCGTGTCCGTCCCCGTCGTACTGAGTGACGGGACCACGTACGGCACCTTCTGCGCCGCCGGCTTCACCGCCGACAACGCACTGACCGACCGGGACAGGTGCCTGCTGGAGGTGCTCGCGCACGCCGCCTCGGTGATCATCGAACCGGGCATGCGGGAGGCGGCCCGCCGCGCGGAGATCGCCGACCGGCTGCACCCCGTGATGTCCGGCGGCGGCCCGGTACTCGTGCTCCAGCCCGTGGTGGACCTCGCGTCCGGGGCTCGGATCGGCGCGGAGGCGCTCAGCCGGTTCCCGGCGGAGTGGGCGAAGACGCCGGACGTGTGCTTCGCGGAGGCCCACAGCATCGGGCAGGGGCACCGGCTGGAACTGCTGGCGCTGGAGCGGGCCGCCACTCACCTCGACCGGGTCACCGGCTACGTCGCGATGAACGTCTCGCCGGCCACCCTCCGCACGCCCGACTGCGCGCGCCTGCTGGCCCGCTTTCCGCTGGAGCGCGTCGTCCTCGAACTGTCCGAGCACGAGCCGGTCGACGACTACGACGCCCTCACGTCCGTGCTGGCGCCCCTGCGCGCCCGGGGGATGCGCCTGGCCATCGACGACGTCGGTGCCGGGTTCTCCTCGCTGCGCCACATCGTGCTCACCACTCCCGACGTGATCAAGCTGGATCGCAGCATCGTCGACGGCGTCAGCGCCGACCCGGTCCTGACCACGCTGGTGCGCTCGCTGGTGGACTTCGCACACGGCTGCGGCGCGCGGGTCGTCGCCGAGGGGGTCGAGACCGGCGCGGACGCCGCCACGCTGCGGGCGCTCGGCGTGGACCACGGCCAGGGCTGGCACTTCGGTCGCCCGGGAGCCCCGGAGGACCTGGTCGACCGGGTGCCCGCGACGGCCGGCTGACCCGACCGGCGCGGGGCACGTACCGGCCGGGCCGGTCGCCGCGGGCACCGCCGCCGGTCAGAACCCGGGGAACACCCGGCGCAGGTCGTCGAGGTCGACCGGTCCCCCGGTGACCGTGACGGTGGCCGGCGTGTACTCGGGCGCCAGCCGGCCGGTGACGAGCCGGACGAACGCCTCGGCCGGGGCGCGCAGGACACCGTCGGGCCGTGCCGGGGCGTCGGTCAGGGTCACCGCGTCGCCGAACTCCAGGCCGAGGGACCGGTCCGGCACGGTCAGGTCGACGGCCAGCGCGGCACGACGGCCGCCGAGCGCCTCCGGCCGCGCGGCGAAGCGCAGCAACAACCCGACCTGGTCCAGCAGTACCGGTACCGCCTCCGGCGCCACGGTCGCCGCGGGGTCGGTGCCGACCTTGACGTCCCAGGCGTGCAGGGCGAACTCCATCAGCCGGAACGCCGCCGTCGCGGCGATGTCGACCGGCTGGGGCAGGAATCCGAGGTCCACCCGCAGGTTCGCGCGGGCCTCCGGGTCGAGCGACTCGTACCGGGTGACGAGCTTCTCGTCGGCGCGCAGAAAACTCTCGGCCCGCTCGGCCGGGGTCATGGCGTCCCACCGCGCCCAGACGCTCTTGTTGAAGCCGGCGTCCGGCGCCGCGGTACCCGCGATCGCCGCGTCCAGCGCCGCGAGGTTGATCTCCGCGCCGCTGCCGAGGTGGCTGACCACCTGCGACACGTCCCACTCCCGAGCACCCGACGGGCCGGTCAGATCGTCGGGGCGCATCGCGCGTACCCGGGCGGCCAGGTCGTCGTGCCCCGAGCGCAGGGCGGCAATGGTCTGGTCTGCGGAGCTGGTCACGGTCGTCTCCTCGCGTCCGGTGGACGGGCCGCCCACCGGACGCCCGCCCGTGCGGTGGCTACCCGATGCCCAAACTATCCGGTGCGGACACCACAGCTGAGGTCCGGGCGCGCCGCGGGTCCGCTCGACCCGGCGACCGACCTCGACGTGGCGAAGGCCACGCCGGCCCGACTGGACCGATCCCTTTGATGATCAGTACGCTGACCAGCGTGAACATGGCGCTGTCGTTGGACCGGACCCCGCTCGCGGTCCGGGTCGTGGCGGCGCGCCGCATCTGTTGTTGTTGACCGCCGACCTCCGACGCGCCCGGCCCCGGCACCGTTTCTGACGCCGACGCGGCCCGCCGTCCTCCGCCGTCATCAACTGTCGATCCATCTGTCCCCCGGTCCCGCGCGCCGCGCGGCCGGGCTCCTCCCTTGCCTGGAGCAATCACATGACCGCTCACCACCGGTCGTCGGCTGGTCGATCCGACGCCGCCCGACGCTTACGGCCCCTCGGCGCGCTCGCCGCCACCGCCGCCGTCGCCCTCCTGCTGTCGGCCTGCTCGTCGACCGGCGGGCAGTCCTCGGCCGGTGCCCCCGACCCGAACGCGACCGTCACCGTGGGTTCGCTGAACGAACCGACCACGCTGAACACCGTCAAGGGCGGCAACACCGGCCACGCGCAGGTCCTGCTGCGCAACGTTGTCGAGGGCCTGACCGTGCTGACCGACGACGGCAAGGTGGAGCCGCTGCTGGCGAAGTCGTGGGACGTGTCGGGCGACGGCACGGTCTACACGTTCCACCTGCAGCCGGGCGTGACGTTCTCCGACGGCACGCCGCTCAAGGCCGCCGACGTGGTCGCGTCGCTGCAGCGGGTCATCTCCGCCGAGTCGACGAGCGCCCGCAAGAAGAACCTCTCGATCATGAAGACGATCGAGGCGCCGGACGACAGCACGGTGAAGGTGACCCTGTCGACCCGGTCGCAGTCGTTCCTGTTCTACCTGACCGCCACCGGCGCCGCGGTCACCAAGCCGAACGCCGGCAACCCCGAGACCACGGTCATCGGTACCGGCCCGTACACCCTCACCGGCTGGAAGCAGGGCGACTCCATCACCCTGACCCGCAACGAGAAGTACTGGGGCGAGAAGGCGAAGAACAAGGAGGTGGTGTACCGCTTCTTCAAGGACGCCACCGCCGAGAACAACGCGCTGCTCGCCGGCCAGCTCGACCTGGTCACCCAGGTGACCTCGCCGGACGTGCTCAGCCAGTTCACCGGGCGGCCGGAGTTCACGATCGTCGAGGGCACCTCCACGACCAAGGAGCTGTTCAACTTCAACGACGCCGTCGCGCCGTTCAACAACGTCGACGTGCGGCACGCCATCCGGCAGGCCACCGACCGCAAGGCGCTGCTGAAGGCCGTGTGGGCCGACCGGGGCCGGGTGCTCGGCTCGATGGTGCCGCCCACCGACCCCTGGTACGAGGACCTGACCAGCATCGACGACCACAACGTGGCCGGCGCCAAGGAGCTGCTGGCCAAGGCGGGCTTCCCGAACGGGCTGTCCTTCACCGTCGACTACGTCCCGTCGGACGAGATGAACATCATCGCGCAGGGACTGAAGAGCCAGCTGGCCCAGGCCGGCATCACCATCACGCTCAACCCGATCGACGACGCGACGTGGACCGACAAGGTGTACAAGAACCACAGCTTCCAGGCCACGCTCATGAACCACGTCAACCAGCGGGACCTGATCTGGTACGGCGACCCGAACTTCTACTGGCAGTACGACAACAAGCAGGTCCAGCAGTGGGTCAAGGACTCCGAGGCGGCCGCGACCGCCGACGAGCAGACGGCGCTGCTGAAGAAGGTGGCCCGGCAGATCTCCGAGGACGCCGCGAGCGACTGGCTGTTCCTCGACCCTGCCATCAAGGTCGCCAGCACCTCCGTGTCCGGGTACCAGAAGAACAACACCACGGACAGCTTCTATGTCGCGCCCATCGGCAAGCGGTAGGAGGTAGTCCGGTGCTCGTAAGCGGTGGGAGGTAGCCGGTGCTCGGCTACCTCGCGCGCCGGGTCGCCTGGCTGGTCGGCTCGCTGTTCGCGGCCGGGTCCGCGGTGTTCTTCCTGCTCCGCGTGCTGCCCGGGGACCCGGCCGTCACCCTGCTGGCGGTCGGGTCGCCGCCGGACCAGATCACCGCGATCCGCCACCAGCTCGGCACCGACCGGCCGCTGCTGGAGCAGTACGGCGACTGGTTCGCCCGGCTGCTGACCGGCCGGCTCGGCGACAGCCTGTTCACCCGCACCCCCGTACTCGACCAGGTACTGGCCCGGCTGCCGGTCACCCTGCCACTGGCGCTGAGCGCGTTCGTGCTGTCGATCGTGATCGCCGTCCCGATCGGGGTGTTCGCCGCGGTACGCCGCCGCGGGCTCGCCGGGGTGGCGGTGTCCACGATCGCGCAGCTCGGCATCGCGCTGCCGGTGTTCTGGGTGGGCATCGTCGTGGTCTGGCTGGTCGCGGTCCGGTGGCGGGTGCTCCCGCCGGGCGGGTTCCCCCGCGCCGGCTGGAGCGACCCGGCGGTCGCGGTCCGGTCGCTGGTGCTGCCGGTGGTCACGCTCACCATCGCGCAGGGATCGGTCCTGGTGCGGTACGTGCGCTCGGCGACGCTGGACGTACTCGGCCAGGACTACGTCCGCACCGCACGGGCGCTCGGGTACGGCCCGCTCGCCGCGCTGCGGCGGCACGGGCTGCGCAACGGCGCGGCGACCGTGGTCAACACGCTGGGCATCCTGCTCGCCAGCTCGCTGCTGGGCACCGTCGTCATCGAGAGCGTCTTCGCCCTGCCCGGCCTGGGGTCGCTGCTGCTGGCCGCCGTGAAAGCCCGCGACCTGCCGGTGGTCCAGGGCACCGTGTTTCTGATGACCGCCACCGTGCTGCTGGTCGGCCTGGCCGTGGACGTCGTCCAACGGGTCATCGACCCGCGACTGCGAGGACAATCGTGAGCGTACCGATGCTGGAGGCCGCCGAGCCGCCTCCGCCGGCCCCGGCCGGGTCGCGCCGGAGCGGGCGGTCGCCGTCGCTCGTGATCGGGGCGGTGCTGCTGCTCGCCGTCCTGGCGCTGGCCGTGGTGTCGCTGGTGTGGACGCCGTACGGGCTCGACCAGGCGCAGCCGGGCGCGCGGCTGGCGGGTCCGTCGGCGCAGCACTGGGCCGGTACCGACCGGCTCGGCCGCGACCAGTTCACCCAGTTGATGCTCGGCGCCCGGACCGCGGTCGGCGTCGGCGTGGCCTCGGTCGCGGTGGCGTTCGCCCTCGGTGTCCCGCTGGGCCTGCTCGCGGCGGCCGGCGGCCGACTGGTCGACGACGCCGTGATCGGGGTGGTCGACATCGTGATCGCCTTCCCCACCCTGCTGCTGGCGATGCTGCTGGTCACCGTGTACGGAGCGTCGACGGCGGTGGCGGTCAGCGCGATCGGCATCGGGGTGTCCGCCGAGGTGGCCCGGTTGACCCGGATCTCGGCGAGCCGGATCTTCACCCAGGACTACGTGCTGGCCGCGCGTACCTGCGGGACCGGGCCGGTGACGATCCTGCTCCGGCACGTCCTGCCCAACATCTGGCACACCCTGCTGGTGCAGGCCACCCTCGCCTTCGGCGTCGCGGTCATCGCCGAGGCGTCGCTGTCGTACCTGGGTCTGGGTACCCCGCCGCCGGCCCCGTCATGGGGTCGGATGCTGCAGGAGGCACAGTCGACGGTGAGCGTGGCACCGTGGAACGTCCTGCTTCCCGGCCTCGCCGTCGCGGTCGCCGTGGTCGGCGTCAACCTGCTCGGCGACGGTCTGCGGGACGTGCTCGACCCGCAGTTGCGCCACGGCCGGCGGGCGGCGGGCCGGTGACCGCGCGCCGAACCGGCGAGCCGATGACGGTGCCCACCGCCGGCGGGCCGGCTCCCGTACTGGAGGTCGACGGGCTGACCATCACGCTCGGCGGCGAGCCGTTGGTCCGCGACGTCAGCTTCGCGCTCGCCCCGCGCGACCGGGTCGGCCTGATCGGCGAGTCGGGTTCCGGCAAGTCGCTGACCGCGCTGGCGCTGCTGGGCCTGCTGCCCGACGGCATGCGGGCGAGCGGCCGCATCGTCGTCGACGGCCGCGACCACCTCGGCGCGCCGGACCGGCAGTGGCGGCGGATCCGCGGCCGTACCGTCAGCATCGTCTTCCAGGAGCCGCTGACCGCGCTCGACCCGCTGATGGCGGTGGGTCGCCAGATCGCCGGCCCGCTGCGCCTGCACCAGGGACTCAACCGCAGCGATGCCGAGCGGAGTGCGGTCGAGTGGTGCCGCCGGGTCCACCTGCCCGACCCGGAGCGGCTGGTCCGCGCCCTGCCGCACGAGATCTCCGGTGGGCAGCGGCAGCGGGTCGCCCTGGCGATGGCGCTGGCCTGCCGGCCGCGCGTGCTCATCGCCGACGAGCCGACGACCGCGCTGGACGTCACCGTGCAGGCGCAGATCCTGGCCCTGCTCGACGAGCTGATCGAGGAGACCGGTGTGGCGCTGTTGTTCATCAGCCACGACCTGCCGGTGGTCGCCGGCCTGGCCCGGCACCTGCTGGTCATGCGCGACGGGCGGCTCGTCGAGTCCGGCACCACCGACGACGTGCTGCGCCGGCCCCGGTCGGCATACGCCCGACAGCTGGTGGCCAGCGCCGCCCGGGTGACCCGGCTGGCCCGGTCCACGGAGGCGGAGCCGGCGCGGTTCCCGGAGTCGGAAGGCGGCGACCGGTGAGCGAGCCGATCCTGTCCGGCCACGGGCTGCGCCGACAGTTCCCGGGGCGGCCCCGGCCAGCCCTCGACGGCGTGGACGTCGCGGTACGCCCCGGCGTCGGCCTCGGTATCGTCGGCGAGTCCGGCGCGGGCAAGAGCACCCTGCTGCGACTGTTGCTCGGCGTCGACCGCCCGAGCGCCGGCGAGGTCCGGTTCGCCGGGCAGCCGCTCGACCGGGCCCGCCGCCGCGAGTTCCGCCGACAGGTACAGGTCGTCTTCCAGGATCCGCGCTCCTCACTGAACCCACGGATGCCAGTCGCCTCGATCGTCGCCGAGCCGCTGCGCTCGCTGCGGATCGGCCGGGGTCGCGCGGAGCGGGCCGAGCGGGTCGCCGAGGTGCTGACCGCGGTCGGGCTGCGCCCGGACGACGGCCGGCGCTACCCGCACGAGTTCTCCGGCGGCCAGCGCCAGCGCATCGCCATCGCGCGGGCGCTCGCACCGGCGCCGCGGGTGCTGCTGGCCGACGAACCCGTCAGCGCGCTGGACGTCTCGGTCCGGCTGCAGATCGTCGACCTGCTCGCCGAACTGGTCGACCGGCTCGGACTCACCCTGGTCCTGGTCTCGCACGACCTGGCGATCGTCAGCCAGCTGTGCCCGGAGGTGATGGTCATGCGGCACGGCCGGGTGGTCGAGGCCGGGCCGACCGCGAGCGTGCTGACCGCGCCCCGCGACGACTACACCCGTGCGCTGCTGGCCGCGATCCCCCAACTGCCGGCCGACCTCGACGCGCACCTGGACCGACAACCATCTCGGGAGGAACCGTGAACGGTGACAACCAGCCTGACAACCACGCCGACTTCACCGGCGCGTGGCGCCGCTGGCACGCCGAGCGGGAGGCCGCCGTCGCCACGCCCGGCGGGGACCTCACCCTGACCGGTACGCACTGGCTGATCGGGCGTACCGGCATCGAGGGCCTGCCCGGTACCTGGTGGGTCGACGGCGACGCGGTACGGGTGGCCGGAGCGGACGGACTGCTGGTCGACGGGCGCCCGACCGGCGACGCCCTGCTCCACGCCGACCAGCGGCTCATGGTCGGCGATGTGGAACTGCGGATCATCCGCCGCGGTGACGACCTCGCCGTCCGCACGTACGACCCGCACGCGCCCGCGGTGGGCCGGTTCGCCGGTATCGACGCCTTCGCGCCCGATCCGTCCTGGGTGGTGGATGCGGAGTTCCGGCCGGCCCCGGCCGACCTGACCCGGCGTATCGCGCACAGCCACTCCGACCGGCAGGCCGACTACCCGGTGGTCGGCACGTTCTCGTTCACCGTCGACGGGGTACAGGCCGACCTGCTCGCGCTCTACACCGGACACGAGGGCGAAGCGCACATCACCTTCCGCGACGCCACCAGCGGGCGGGACAGCTACGCGGCGGCGCGTTTCCTGTTCCTGCCGCTGCCCACGGCCGCCGGGACGGTGACGGTGGACTTCAACCGGGTCACCCTGCCGCCGTGCGCGTTCTCCGACGCGTTCATCTGCCCGCTGCCGCCGCCGCAGAACGTGCTGCCGTTCCGGGTCGAGGCGGGCGAGAAGACGGTCCTCACCCGGCCGGTCGGGTAGCGGCCGGCGCCGGGTCCCGGCCGGCGCCCGGCGCGGACCGGCCTACCCTGACAGGCATGACGGACCTGGCGACCCGGACGGTGGCGACGGAGCTGCTGCCCCACCTGCGCCGGGCACGCGACCACATCGACCGTCACTACCGGTCGGCGCTGGACCTCGACCAGCTCGCCCGGGTCGCCCGGGTCTCCAAGTTCCACTTCGTGCGCAGCTTCGAAGCGGCCTACGGCGAGACACCGATCCGGTACCTCACCCGCCGCCGCATCGAGCGCGCCCAGGACCTGCTCCGCAACGCCAACCTGACCGTCACCGAGGTGTGCGTGGCGGTCGGCTTCGCCAGTCTCGGGTCGTTCTCGTCGCGGTTCACCCAGCTGGTGGGCCAGAGCCCGGCGGCCTACCGCGACCGGTGGGCCGCCCGGGGCGGTGCGCACGTACCAGGTTGCTACCTGTTCATGCGCGGCGTGCTCGACCCGGGCGGTACGACCGGTCCGGTGACCGCGACCGCCGGCCGGGCAGGCTGAGCCGCGGCCGCTCACCGGGTGGGCGGAGGAACGCGCAACCGACCGGTCCTCGACCACCGCGGCCAACGATCGCGCAATCTCGGAGAAGCCCGAGCTCACCAGGCACATTACGGTTCTCCTATGATCACAAACATCTCGCTGGTCACCGTCTACTGCCTCGACCAGGACGCGGCGCGCGACTTCTACGTCGACGTGCTCGGCTTCGAACCCCGTACCGACATCACCATGGGCGAGGGGTTCCGCTGGGTGACCGTGCGGCACCCGAGCCAGCCCGAGCTCGAGATCACCCTCATGACGCCCGGCCCGCCGCTCGACCCCGAGGCCGCCGCGTTCATCCGGCGCCAGTTGGAGAAGGGCCAGATGGGCGGCCTCGGGCTCAATGTCGACGACTGCCGCAAGACGTACCAGGAGCTGACCGCGAAAGGTGTGACCTTCCTGCAGGAGCCCGCGGACCGGCCGTACGGCGTGGAGGCCGTCATGCGCGACAACTCCGGCAACTGGCTGGTGCTGGTCGAACCCAAGGAGTTCACGCCGGCGGACTTCACCTGACGCCCGTCATGCGGCCGGCGGGCGGGCCGCCGCTCAGTCCTGCCGGCCGGTCCGCAGCGTGTCCGCGGCCGGATTCGACAGGTACCGCCGCCGGCGCGATCCGGTCCGCGAGCGGCGTGCGGGCCGGATCGGCCCGGTAGCCTGGCGCTCCCCCTGCGGCCGGCTCGGCCGGCTCGGCCGGCTCGGCCGGCTCGGCCGGCGCGGCACGGCGGACACCGGGCCGGCCCGTCGCGGTCCCCGGATGGTCTCGACCACCGCGCGGGCGAGCAGGCCGAGGTCGTGCCAGAAGGACCGGCGAAGCAGGTACGCGCGTTCGACCGCCAGCTGGAGGGCCGGCGTGAACCGTACGCCGCTCGGCCGGACCGGGCCGATGATCCCGGGCTTGACGGTGTGCCGTTCGGCGTAGCCGGGCACCTCGTCCAGGTGGTCCCGGACCAGCGCGACCGGCAGCGGCCGCGGACCGACCAGGCTCATCCTGCCGGTGAGGACGGTGACCAGCTCCGGCAGCTGGTCGAGGTGCCAGCGGCGCAGGAACCGGCCGACCAGCAGCTCGCGCGGGTCGGCGGCCGCACCGGTCGCCAGGTCGGCCCCGGACACCGTGGTGCGCAGGGCCAGGCGCCGGAACGTGACGCCGCGCTTGCCCACCACGTGCTCGATACGCAGGACCGGACCGGGCTCGGCGAGCCACACCAGCAGCGCGAGGACCGGCCAGAGCACGGCCGTGGCGACCACGCCGAGCAGCGCGACGGCGAGGTCGAACACCCACTTCAGCGGTGACCGGCACCGGTAGCGCAGGAAGACGCTGTGCCGGGACCGTACGTCGCCGCGTACGCCGACGGCGGGTCGCGCGGCGTACTCGACGACTCCCAGGTCGACGCCCGTGGTGATGAACCCGCCGACGAGGGCCCCGGCGAGGGCCGCGGCGAGGCCGTACGACGGTGCCCAGTGGTTGCGGTACAACCAGTACCACACGGCGGATGTCAGCCCGGCGCTCACCACGACGGCGAACCGGTAGGCGCGCACGGAGGCGCTCGGCCGGCGGCCCGCAGTGGGCATCCAGACAACGACCATGGTGAGCAGAAGAGATCCGAAGAACAGCACATAGTT
Organism: Planosporangium spinosum; assembly: GCF_049999945.1. Lineage (NCBI taxonomy): Bacteria > Bacillati > Actinomycetota > Actinomycetes > Micromonosporales > Micromonosporaceae > Planosporangium > Planosporangium spinosum. The sequence goes on from NZ_JBLYUB010000045.1 coordinate 17,031, forward strand.
CACAGCTTTTACCTCCAGACGATGCCGAAAAGTAGTGCTGTGCAGATCTGACGTGCCGTTTCAGCCGTGACGGCCCGCGCCCGTAGGTCGGGGACCTCGGACGGGCGGGGTGCGTCACCGGCGGGCACGGTCATCGCGACCGTGCGGGGTGGACCACCGGCGGGCACGGTCATCGCGACCGTGCGGGGTGGACCACGGGCGTGCAGACCTGATCGTGGCCGTGCACGCCGACCGGGACGCCCGGGGTGGGCGGGTGTACGGGCCCCCGGTGGTGGGCGGGTGCTCCTACCGGATACGGGTGAGCCGCCACCAGGTCGACGGTCCGGGCAGCGCCGCACCGGCGCGCAGGTCGACGGTGGTGGCGCCGATACCGTTGTGGACGGTGAGGGTGCCGACCCACTGGCCGGCGCGGACCTGCCGGGTGAGCCCGCCGGGGTGCGTCTGCACACCGACGGTCAGCCCCGGCCAGCCCACGATCCGGGCCGGGTCGCCGGTGCGTACCGGGGTCGTACGACCCCACCGGGTGCGGACCTCCCCGACGGTTCCGGCGGGGAGCACGGTGTACACCTGCACGAGGCGGCGGGCCGCCGCGAGGAGCCGGCGCGTGACGTCGTTGGTGTTGGCCAGCTGCTCCGGTGTGTCGTTGCCGGGCTGGCCGAGCACCGCGCCGACCACGGTCAGGGTCTGGCCGGCGACGGTGAGGCGGGCGGCGAAGACGAGGTTGCCGCCCGCTTCGTCGGTGGACCCGGTCTTGACCCCGATGACGCCGTCGACGCCGAGCAGGCTGTTGTAGTTGGTGACCGTACCGGCGACCGGCAGGGTCGCGGACGGCTGCGCCACGATCTCCGCGAACGCCGGTATCGTGAGCGCCCGTTCGGCCAGCAGCGTCTGGTCGGCGGCCGTGCTGACCGTACTGGGCGCCAGGCCGCTGGGGTCGGTGTAGCGGGTGTCGGCCAGTCCCAGGCTCCGCGCCGTGGCGTTCATCTTGGCCACGAACGCCTCGGCACCGCCGGCGTCCCAGTTGGCCAGGATCTGCGCGACGTTGTTGGCCGACGGCAGCAGCAGGGCCTGCAGCGCCTGCCGCTCGGTGAGCTGCTCGCCCGCCTCGACGGCCACCAGCGACTGTCCACCGGGGACTCGTGCCTCGTAGTCGGCCACGTCCGGTTCGGTCACGGTGATCGCCGGTCCGGCCTGTCCGGCGTCGAGCGGGTGTCCGGTGAGCACCACGTAGGCGGTCATCACCTTGGCGACGCTGCCGATCGGGATCGGCCGGTCGTCACCGGACCCGCCAAGGGAGCCGACGCCGGACACGTCGAGGCGGGCCTGCCCCCGCGCCGGCCACGGTATGTCGGCCGGCCGGCCCGGCAGGGTCAGCGCCGACGGCGCCGACAGGTGCAGTGCACCGGGTGGCGCCGGCCGCGCCAGCTGGATTCCGGTCAGTGCCGCGAGGATCACCAGCACCGTGGCGACCACCGGGGCCGCGACGACCGCGGTCCTGCGCGGCGCCCTCGGTTTCGCGGCCGGCTCTGCCGAATCCGCCGTCGTAGACACGCTGCCCCTTTCTGCATCGTGCCACCGCGAACTCCGGCATCGCGGTGCTGCTCGACAAGTCCGAGGCGCCGCCGGTCCGACGCTCCACAGGGGAGTCCGGCGGTGCTGCGCCGCCGGTGGCATGTCGCCGGCCTGCCGCGCCTCGTCCGATTTTCACATGTGAGAATCATCCGGTGGAGCCGCCACGGCGACCCGCTGACGAACGTACGGGCGCCCGCCGCGGCAGGATGTGGTCAGATGACCGGGTGCGGTCAGATGACCCGGACCTGCTCTGCCTGCAGGCCCTTCTGGCCCTGCACGACCTCGAACTCGACCCGCTGGTTCTCGTCCAGCGAACGGTACCCGCTGGCCTGGATGGCGGAGAAGTGAACGAACACGTCGCCGAGTCCTTCGTCCTGGCTGATGAAGCCGAAACCCTTCTCTGGGCTGAACCACTTGACCGTGCCCTGTGCCATGCCATTTCTCCTTCGTCGGACGGGCCGCCCCGTACCACGGCCCCTTATAACGGGTCGGTGTATCCGCCACGGAACACCCGCGTGCCGACCACCGTCACGAAGGCCATGGCGGTGGGCGGTGCGGGCGGTACTACCGGGCGGGACGGGGCCGTTGACCTACCCCGGCGCCCACCCCGCTAACGGGCAGGTCGCGGAATTCTGGGCACCGGCCCGGGCAACGCCTGTCGGCGCCTCGGTGCATCGCCGCGACGGTCCGGGTGGCGACCGGTACACCCGCCGCGCGGGTTACCGGCGGCGACCGGGCGCACCTGCCCCGCGACGGTCCCGGCCGAGGGGCCGCAGCACCGTGCCGGGGATCCACATGATTCCGACAATCGGCCGACATCAGGAGATAGTCGAACGGACGGCTAAAAAGGACGTTAAGGGGATCAATCGCGGAGCCCGATATGTCTAAATTCATCGTGCGGGCGGTCTACGCCCCGGCGACGATGACGGAGGGTCGACACGTGGGCTTGGCGGTACGGCTGCGCCTGATGGTGGGGGGTGCGGTGGCCGCCTGCGTCGTGGCCATCGGCGTTCTCTTCGCGCTGGTGAACTCGGTGTCCACCGGCTACGAGGGCGTCCTCGCCGGCACGGTGCAGCAGCGCGACGACGCGCGGCTGATGCAGGCCGCCTTCCACGCGCAGGTACAGCAGTGGCAGGACATCCTGCTGCGCGGGTACAACCCGGCGGACCTGCAGAAGCACACCAACCAGTTCGCCGACCAGGAACGACTGGTCGACAACCTCGGCGCGAGGCTCGCCGAATCGGTCACCGATCCGACGATCGACGCCGAGATCCGGCAGTTCCTCGACCAGCACTCGGCGCTCGGCGCGAAGTACCGCAACGCGCTCGACGCCTTCGCCGCCGGGCGGGGCCTCGACGCCAGGTCGGCCGACGCTGCGGTCAGGGACGCCGACCGGGCGCCGGCCGACCTGCTCGACAAGATCGCCTTCGACCTCGACGCGCAGCGCGTCCGACTGGTCGCCGACCAGCAGCAACAGGTCACCCGGGCCCGTACCGCCATCCTCGCGATCGGGTCGGCGCTGATCGTGGGCATCCTGACCGGCCTGTACTTCGCGTCGCGGGGCATCGTCCGGCCGGTGAACGACGCCCGGGCCGTCCTCGGCCAGGTGGCCGGCGGCAACCTGGCGGTATCCATGGCCGGCAACTACGGAGGCGAGTTCGACGCCATCAAGGACTCGATCAACACCGCGGTCTCGGACCTCAACAACGGCCTGACCCGCGTCGTCGCGGGCGCCGACCGCATCGCCGAGACCTCCCGGTTCGTGGAGTCGGTGGGCGCCCAGCTCATCCAGTCGGCCCAGATCACCCGGGTCTCCCTCAACGTCATCGAGCAGACCGTCCGCGGCATCGACACGACGAACCAGCCGAGCCACCTGGCCCACCAGATCGACGAGGTCCGGCGCGCTCTCGACACGATGGCGGCGATCACCGACCGCAACCTCCGGGCCGCCGAGGACGCCAGCCGCGCCACCTACGAGCTACGCAGCAACTCCGACAACCTGCAACGGGTCGTGGCCGCCTACAATCTCCGCTCCAACGCCGAACTGCCCACCCGGGCCATCGGCCGAATCAGCTCGGTACGGGCGGTGGCCGCCATCTCCGCCGGCCCCGCACAACCCTGACCTGCCGGCGGCCGGACGCCGCCCGCCGCAGTCCCGCCGACGATCCACCGCAGTCCCGCCGACGATCCACCGCAGTCCCGACGCAGCCCCGCGCAGTCCCGCCGACGATCCGCGCAGTCCCGCCGCAGCCCCGCGCAATGTCGCAAACATTGCGGCTATCCCGCCACGGATAGCAGCAAAGATTGCGACATTGCGCGGATCATGGCATCGCTCAGCCGGCGACGTTCCCCAGATATCCCACCCGTTAAATATGTGATGCCGGCGACTCCGCGCTGCATATCACGGTTTACGCACGTTATCTTGATCGTCATGCACCGGAGTACGCGGCTCATTCGGCGCCGCTTCATCGACTACCTCCGGGTGTGTGGCGGCACCTGTTAGCGTCGGCGCGCGATGTACCTTTCGCCCCGATTTGACAGGAACTCTTGGTGATCCAGATCGAAGGCCTGCGCAAGGCCTACCACGCGCACGGACGTACGGTCGTCGCCGTCGACGGCGTCGACCTCGCCGTCAGTGAGGGCGAGGTGTACGGCGTGCTCGGGCGCAGCGGCGCCGGCAAGAGCACCCTGCTGCGCTGCGTCAACCTGCTGGAACGGCCGGATGCGGGCACGGTCACCGTCGACGGCGTCAACCTGGCCGCGCTGTCCGAGCGCCGGCTGCGCCGGCAGCGGCAGCGCATCGGCATGATCCACCAGCATTTCGCCCTGCTGTCGTCGCGCACCGTGGCCGGCAACGTCGCGTTCCCGCTGGAGGTCATGGGTGTTCCCCGCCGCGAACGGGCCGGTCGGGTGACCGAACTGCTCGACCTCGTCGGCCTGGCCGACCGGGCGCACGCCTACCCGGCTCAACTGTCCGGCGGCCAGAAGCAGCGCGTCGGAATCGCCCGCGCCCTCGCCGGGCGACCGACGGTGCTGCTGTCCGACGAGGCGACCTCCGCGCTCGACCCGGAGACGACCGCCTCGATCCTGGAACTGCTGCGCGACCTCAATCGGCGCCTCGGCCTGACGATCCTGCTGATCACCCACGAGATGGACGTGGTCAAGCGGATCTGCGACTCGGCCGCCGTGATGCGCGAGGGCCGGATCGTCGAGTCGGGTCGGGTACCCGACCTGCTCGCCCAGCCGGGTTCCGCGCTCGGCCGGGAGGTGTTCCCGCTGGGCCCCGTGCCGGACCTGCCCGGGACCACCGTCGTCGACGTGACGCTCACCGGAGCCGGCACCGGCCAGTCGTTCGTGGCCGACCTCGCGCGCCGGTACGACATCGAGGCCCGGATCATCGCCGGCACGATCGAGCCCCTCGCCGACGGGCCGGCCGGCCGGCTGCGCATCGCCCTGCCCGGGAACGCCGAGGCGAACGAGGCACCGCTGCGCCACCTGCGCGGTGCCGGGCTGACCGTGGAGATCGTGCGATGACCTGGTCCGAGATCGCCCCCCTGCTGTGGCAGGGCACCCGGGAGAGCGCTTACATGGTCGGCGTCGCCACGGCGCTGACCGCGGTCGGTGGCCTGCTGCTCGGCGTCCTGCTCGTCCTGACCGACCGGGGCGGCCTGCTCGCCGCCCGGCCGGTCAACCTGCTGCTCGGGCTCGTCGTCAACGTGGGCCGGTCGCTGCCGTTCGTCATCCTGCTGGTGGCGATCATCCCGTTCACCCGGGCGATCGTCGGGACGACCATCGGTACCGAGGCAGCCATCGTGCCGCTCACCGTCGGCGCGATCCCCTTCTTCGCCCGGATGGTCGAGACAGCAATCCGCGAGGTCGACCGCGACGTGGTCGCGGCGGCCCGGGCGATGGGTGCCTCCCCTGGCGAGATCGTCTTCAAGGTACTGCTGCGCGAGGCCCGGCCGGGTCTCGTGGCCGGCCTGACCATCACCGTCGTCGCGCTCGTCGGCTACTCCGCCATGGCCGGCGTGGTCGGTGGCGGTGGCCTGGGCGACCTGGCAATCCGCTACGGCTACCAGCGCTTCGAGAACACGATGATGATCGCCACCGTCGTGCTGCTCGTCGTGTTCGTGCAGCTCATCCAGACTCTGGGCGACATGGTCGTCCGGTGGTTGTCCCACAAGTAACACCCCGCGCGGGCGCCGCGCCCGCGCGAACTCCAGAGAGGTACACCGTGCGACGCACCATATCCGCCACCATCGCCGCCGCCGCGCTGATACTGGGCCTGGCCGCCTGTGGCTCGGGCAGCACCGACAACGCCAGCAGTAGCGCGGACGCCCCGCTCAAGGTCGGCGTCTCCCCCGTACCGCACGGCGAGATCCTCGCGTACGTCAAGAACAACCTCGCCGCCGCCGAGGGGTTGAAGCTCGACATCGTCGAGTTCAACGACTACGTGCAGCCCAACGCGGCGCTGGCGGACAAGAAGCTGGACGCCAACTACTTCCAGCACGTGCCGTACCTGGACTCCGAGAAGAAGGCCAAGGGCTACCCGTTCACCGCGCTCAAGCCGGTGCACATCGAGCCGCTCGGCGTGTACTCGAAGAAGATCAAGAATCTCGCCGACGTCCCGCAGGGCGGCGTGGTGGCCATCCCGAGCGACCCGTCCAACTCCGGGCGCGCGCTCAACCTGCTCGCCGCGAACGGCGTGATCAAGCTCAAGGACGGCGCCGGGGTGAACGCGACCCAGCGCGACATCGCCGACAACCCCAAGAAGCTCCAGTTCAAGGAGTTGGAGGCGGCCCAGTTGCCGCGCAGCCTCGACGACACCACGCTCTCGGTGATCAACGGCAACTACGCCATCCAGGCGGACCTCACGCCGTCCAAGGACGCCCTGGCGCTGGAGAGCGGCAAAGACAACCCGTACGCCAACCTCGTCGTGGTGCGCTCCGGCACCGAGAACGACCCGCGGATCGTGAAGCTCGAGAAGCTGCTGCACTCGCCGGAGGTCAAGAAGTTCATCGAGGACAAGTACCAGGGCTCGGTCGTCGCCGCGTTCTGAGCCGCCACCGGCGTACCGGCCCGACGCCCGGGCCGGTACGCCGCCGCCGGCCACGCCTGCGGAACGTCCGCCCCGCGCGTCGCGGCGTCCCACCGGCGCTCATAACGTGGTGGTATGGGGCTCACCGACCGGTTCCCGCTGCCGTGGTGGTCGCTCACGATACCCCCGGCGGCAGCCCTGATACTGGCCCTGGCCTGGGGCCGCCACCTCAGCGTCGGCCCGCTCCTCCTGGCCGACGCGGCGCTCGTGGCGGCGGTGGTCGCGGCGGTCCACCACGCGGAGGTCGTCGCGCACCGGGTCGGCGAGCCGTTCGGCACGCTCATCCTGGCCGTGGCGGTCACCGTAATCGAGGTGGGCCTGATCGTGATGCTCATGGCGTCCGGTGGTCCGGGAACGGCCTCGCTGGCCCGGGACACGGTCTTCTCCGCGTTCATGATCGTGTGCAACGGCGTGATCGGGCTGTGCCTGCTGGTCGGGGGGGTCCGGCACCGCGTGGTCACGTTCCGGATGCCCGGCACCGCCGGGGCCCTGGCCACGTTGACCGCCGTGGCGACGTTGGCGCTGGTCCTGCCGTCGTTCACGACCAGCACGCCCGGAAACACCTATTCCGACGCGCAGTTGGCCTTCGCCGGGATCGCGTCACTGGTGCTGTACGGGGTCTTCGTCTTCGTGCAGACCGTCCGGCACCGGGAGGCCTTCCTGCCGCTACCGGCCGGCAGCGGCGCCCCGGCCGGCAGCGGTCCCGACGCCGCGGTCGAGGGGACCGACACGGGCGAGCTCCACGCACCACCGCCGAGCCGACGGACCGCCCTGTTGAGCCTGGCGCTGCTGCTGGTGTGCCTGGTCGGCGTGGTGGGGCTGGCGAAGACCGTCGCCCCCTCGATCGAGTCTGGCGTCGCCGCCATCGGCGCGCCGCACACCGTCGTCGCGGTGTGCATCGCGCTCCTGGTCCTGCTGCCGGAGACCACCGCGGCCGTCCGCGCGGCCGCTGACAACCGGCTGCAGACCAGCCTCAACCTGGCCCTCGGCTCGGCACTGGCCAGCATCGGCCTGACCATCCCGACGATCGCCTTCACGTCGATCTTTGTGACCGGACGACGGCTGACGCTCGGCCTCGGCCCGAAGGAACTGGTGCTGCTCGCGCTGACCGTCGTCATCACCGTGCTCACGGTGGCGCCGGGCCGGTCCACCGTCCTGCAGGCCACCGTCCATCTGGCGATCTTCGTGGCCTTCCTCTTCCTGTCGTTCACGCCGTGACTCGCTGCGCTATACAGCCACGCGTCCACGGACACGGTGCCGCGCGTCCACGGACACGGTGCCGCGCGTCCACGGAGATGGTGCCGCGCGTCCACGGACACGGTGCCACGCGTCCACGGACACGGTGCCGCGCGTCCGCGCAGCGGTCACGCGAGGTGCCCGTCGAGGTGTGCCGGCGCCTGACCCGCCGCGGGGCGCGTCGGCCCCCGCTTCTCACCCGAGGTCGCTGTCGCGCCGCTCGGCGTCGTGGACCTTGCGGGTGTCACGTAGATCGATATAGGGCTCCCGGTCCGGCGGATGACCGGCCTGGGCTGCCCGACTGCGCTGCAACTCGGCGTCGAATTCGGCACCGAGCAGGATCGCGATGTTGGATATCCACAACCAGACCAGGAAGATGATCACACCGGCGAGGCTGCCGTACGTCTTGTTGTAGGAGCCGAAGTTGGCCACGTAGAGCGCGAATCCGGCGGAGGCGACCAGCCAGACGGCGACGGCGAGCAGGCCGCCCGGGGTGAGCCAGCGGAAGCCGCCCGACCGGGCGTTGGGCGCGACCCAGTACAGGACCGCGAACAGCAGGCTGACCAGGACGACCAGGACCGGCCACTTGACGATGTCCCAGACCCGTACGGCACCCGTGCCGAACCCCAGATGCTTGCCAAACTGCCCGGCCAGGGTGCCGGTGAACACCACCGACAGGGCGATCACGGCGAGGAAGACGACCATCAGGACGGTCACTCCGAGCCGGATCGGCAGGGTCTTCCACGTCGGGCGGCCCTCCGGTACGTCGTAGATCGAGTTGCAGGCGCGCATGAAAGCCCCGATGTACCCGGACGCCGACCACAGCGCGCCGACCAGGCCGATGACCGCGACCGCACCGGCGGTGGTCTGCTGGCCCCGCTCCAAGCTGGCGGCGGCGGACCGCAGCACCTCCCGGGCCGGTCCCGGGGCGACGCCGGTGACGCTGTTGATCAGAGCCGCGGTGGTACCGGGGCCGGTCAGCCGCAGCACGGAGATCAGCAGCAGCAGGCCCGGGAACATCGACAGCACGCCGTAGTAGGTGAGCGCGGCGGCCCAGTCCCCGAGGTTGTCGGACTGGAACTCCTTGGCCGTGCGTTTGAGCACCTCCCACCAGGACCTCTTCCCCAGCTCGGTCGGCCCGGACGGCCCCTGCTGGGCGGTCGGCCGCTCGGGTACCTGCTCGGCGCGCCGGTCCCGCTGGCGCGGTACGCGCGGCCGGTCGTCCGTGCGGTCCTCGGCGCGGCTGTCCGTGTGCTCCTCGGCGCTACTGTTCGTGCGGTCCTCGGCGCTACTGTCCGTGCGGTCCTCGGCGCGGTCGGCCGGTCGGCCCTCGGCGGGCGTCTCGTGGCGCGACCGGCGACTCCGGTCGGCGGCGCTCCGGTGGAGGATGCGGTGAGCCATGATCGTGAGTCCTCACCTCGACGGTGGCTCTCCGTCCACTACCCAACACCCACAGCGACATGCGCGGGCCGCCGTCACCGGCGGCCGGACCACCCGTCGCGGGTGAGGCACCCTACCGACGGTTACTGCAATGGTTACGACAGGTGACCTGATCGGAATGATCGCAGACGGGTGACCCGGCCGGGAGGAACCGTCATGACCTACTGTCCGGTGACCGCACGCGACGCGCACCGGCGCTGGGCACGTCTGCGATGCCCGCGCTGACCGGACGCAAGCCTCGCATCCTCGTCATCGGCGGGGGCCATCTCGGTCTGTACGCGGCCAAGCGGCTACAGGACCGGCTGCTACCCAAGGAAGCGGACCTGACACTGATCGACAGCCGGTCCTACATGACGTACGTGCCGCTGCTTCCGGAGGTCGCCGCGGCCACCGTCGAGCCCCGGCACGTGACGGTCCCGCTGCACCGGCTGCTCCCCCGGTTCCACATCTGCAGCGGCGATGTCATGACGCTGCGGCACGCCGACCGCACGGCCGAGGTACAGCTGGTCGACGGCCAGCACCGCCGGATCGAGTACGACCACCTGGTCATGGCACCCGGTTCGGTCTCCCAGACCACACCGATCCCCGGGCTCGCCGAACTGGCCGTCGGCTTCAAGACCCTCGGCGAGGCGGTCTTCCTGCGCAACCGCGTGATCACCCAACTGTCGCTGGCGGACTCCACGACCGACCCGCACATGCGGCGGCGGGCCCTGACGTTCGTGGTCGTCGGCGGCTGGTACGCGGGCGTCGAGGCGCTCGGCGAACTGTCGGACCTGTCGCAGACCGCCATCCAGGCGTTCCCCGAGTTGGACGCCGCGGAGCTGCGCTGGATCCTGGTCACCGCCGGCGACCGCATCCTGCCCGAGGTCAGCCCCGACCTCAGCGCGTACACCACGCGGCTGCTGCGCAGCCAGGGCATCGAGATCCGGCTCGGTACCACCATCGCCTCGTGCGTCGCCGGCCGGATCCGGTTCGGCCCCGGCCGCTACGCCGACGACCTCGTCGAGGCCAACACCCTGGTCTGGACGATCGGACTGCGGCCGCACCCGATTCTCGAGCACACCGACCTGCCCCGCGACGACCGGGGACAGCTGCCGGCCGACGCCTACCTGCGGGTGCGCGGGGTACCCGGGGCGTGGACCGGCGGCGACTGCGCGGCCGTACCGGATCTGACCAGCGACAATCCGAACGCGCTGTGCCCGCGCACCGCGGACCACGCGGAGCGACAGGCCCGCCGGCTCGCCGACAACCTCGTCGCCGAGATCCGGGGCCGGCGGCACAGCGGCCCGCCGAAGCCGTACGCGCACCGCCTCCCGATCACGGTCGTCGGCCTCGGCCGGCTCACAGGCGTGGCGCAGGTGTACGACGTGCGCCTGCGTGGGCGTCCGGCCTGGACCCTGCACCGCCTCTACCACTGGCTACGGTTGCCGAGCAGGCCGCGGAAGCTGCGGGTGCTCGTTGACTGGGCAGTGGACTCGCTGGTCCCACGCGACATCAGCGCCCTCGCCGAACTGGAGGAGCCGCGTAGGCCGTTGCAGGAGGCGGTCCGGGCCCCGTCGCTGGTCACCGAGCCTTGAGTGACGCTCCCGCCCGGTGGGCCCGGACACGGGCCGGTGGGTCGCTGGCGGTGCGCGTCGACGCGCGGGGCGGTACGACCGTCGCCGCCGCGCCGCCCCGGCATCGACGTCGGGGTACACCCGGACGAGTGACCGGAGGAATCGACGGTTCCGGGCACCGGCGGGCGCCGGCCGACTGGAGGAAGGCCGGCGCCCGCCACGGTCACCAGAGGCGCCTCCGCCGCCGCGCGGACCTGGCCCGCCGCCGTTCGTCGGCCTGGGCGACCAGCTCGCGCTGCCGCTGGCGCACGACGACCAGCAGGTCGTCGGGGTGGCTCAGCATCGTTCTTCCCCTTCGCTCGGAACCTACCCAAGCGTCACCCACGAGGGGTGCGCCCGCACCGGCAGCGGTGACGTATCCGCGGGCGCGACGTATACGTAGCCGGGCGGTCCGGTGATCTAGGTATGCCTATGGCTAGAGTGCCGGAATGTGGATCATGCGTGCCCTGCCGGCCCTGTCCGCCGGCACGGTCCTAGCCGGTACCGTGCTGGCCGGCGCGGCACCGGTGGCGGCGGCGCCGGTGGGCGTCGATGTCGTACCCGTGCTGACCTCGACCCCGTTCGGCGCGCCACCCGGCCAGGCGGTGACGCACACCATCACGCTGTCGAGCACCGGACCCGGAACCGTCGCGGCGGTACGGGTGACCTTCGCGACCACGGTGGAGCTCGACAGCGTCACGGCGACCGCCACCGCGGGAACCTGTCCCGTGGTCACGGCGCTGACGGTCGTCTGCGACCTCGGCGAGGTGGCGTTCTCCGACGCGAACCCGGCGCCGAAGGTGACGGTCGCCGGCATCGTCCACGCCGGCGGCGCGCCCGGCGCCGTGGTGCAGAACCTCGCCAACGTGACCCTGGGCGCGGTCGACGCGGACCCGGGTAACAACGTCGTGAGCAACGCGTACCTGGTGACCGGCGCGAGCACGGCACCGATCGGCGGGCCCCCGGGCGGCCCGGTGCCGGATGCCCGCCCGACCGCATCCGGCCGGGCATCCGGCATGTCCCAGGTGGGCACCGCGGAGCTGGTCATCGTCGCGGTACTCGCGCTGGCCGGCGGCGCCGCCGCGCTGCTGGTCGTCCGTCGCCGGCGGCGCCGCACCTGAACGGTGGATCCGGAGCCTATCGGCGGATACGGATGTGACACGCGGGGTACCCGCCTCGATATAGGTACGACGGACCCAACTGTGGCGAGAGGCGCTGGCAATGAGGCATTCACGATGGTGTACCGCCTGTGCGCTGTCGGCGGCGGTCACGGCCGCGCTGGTCACCTCGGCCACCGGCCGCGCCGACGCCGGGGCGGTACCCGGCCCGGCCGTGAGCCCCGGCCCCGGACTTGCCGGTCTGGTCAGCCCGCTGCTGCCCAGCCTCCCGCCACTGCCGGTGCCGCTGCCGGCCACCACCCGGCCGCCGGCGCTGCCGCCCCTGCCCGCCCTCCCCCTGCCCCCGGTCGGCACGCCTCCGGCGGTACGGCCGACGCCCGCCCCGGTCCCCGCCCCGCCGGCCGGCTCGCCCACCGGCGCGCGGGAGGCCGTGACCGGCCCCGCGGCCCCGCAACCGGGCCCGGCCGGTCCGGTACCCGCACCCCCGCAGGCGAGCGCCCAGGAGGCCACCACCGACAACGCGTCCGCCGTCATCGCCGCCGACCCCGGCGCCGACCTGTACCCGCAGCCGCCGGTCGATCCGGCGACCACGCCGCGGGCGCAGCTCATCGCGAAGCTCAACGAGGTGCAGCACCGGGTGCAGTACCTGCAGAACACGCTGGCCCGTACCCGCGCCGACCTCGCCATCGCCCAGCAGCGGCTCGGCGCCGTCCCGACGCTGATCACGTTCCTCACCGGACCGGCCACCGGCGCCGCGCCCACCACCGCGAACCCCGGCACCTCGGTCAACACGCCGGAGGGCCGGGTACTCGTCCTGACCTCGGCGGTCGCCGGTGGCCAGGCCGAACTCGACCGGCGGCAGGACGAGGTGCGGTCGCTCCAGCAGCAGGTCGCCAGCACCGTGCGGCAGGCCATGACGGCCGCCGTGGCGGTGGCGCCCGCGGCGCCGGCCGGGTACCGCGGCGGCAGGCTGCTGCGGCCCGTACCCGGCGCGGTCACCAGCCCGTTCGGCAACCGGTTCGACCCGTACTACCATGTCTGGCAGTTGCACGCCGGCCTCGACATCGGCGCGCCGGCCGGCACCCCGATCGTGGCCGCCGCGCCGGGCCGGGTCGTGCAGGCCGGGTGGTCGGGCGGGTACGGCAACTACACCTGCATCGAACACGGCCGGGTCGACGGGGAGCGGCTGACCACCTGCTACGGCCACCAGCAGGCGATCGGAGTCGCCGTCGGCCAGCAGGTCGGCGCCGGCCAGGTGATCGGCCGGGTCGGGTCGACCGGTGCCTCCACCGGTCCGCACCTACACTTCGAGGTACGCCTGGGCGGCCGGCCGGTGGACCCGGCGGCCTGGCTGTAGACCGGCCGGTGGACCCGGCGGCCTCGCTGTAGACCGGCCGGTCTACGGCTACGTGGCGCCGCCCGTGGACAGTTCCAGCCGTGGCACGTCCGGCGGGTCGAAGCCGAGGATCTGGCCGTAGAACGACAGTTCCGCCTCGTGCGCGGCGATGATCGACGACTGCTTGCGGAAGCCGTGCTGCTCGCCGTCGAACTCCACGTACGCGTGCGGGACGCCCCTGGCCGCCAGGGCGTCGCGGACCATCAGCGACTGCGACGGCGGCACCACCCGGTCGTCGGAGCCCTGCAACAGCAGCACCGGGCAGGACAGCCGGTCCACATGCGACAGCGGGGACCGCTCCACGTACCGCGCGCGGGCCCGCGGCAGCGGCCCGATCAGCCCGTCGAGGTAGTGCGACTCGAAGTCGTGGGTGTCGGCGGCGAACGACAGCGCGTCCGCCACGCCGAAGTAGGACACCCCGGCGGCGAAGACGTCGGTGGAGGTCACCGCCGCCAGGGTGGTCCAGCCGCCGGCCGAGCCGCCGCGGATCGCCAGCCGCGCCCCGTCGGCGTCACCCCGCTCCACCAGGGCCCGCACGGCGGCGACCGAATCCTCGACGTCGACGACGCCCCACCGGCCGGCGAGCAACTGCCGGTAGGCGCGGCCGTACCCGGCCGAGCCGCCGTAGTCGACGTCGACGACCCCGACGCCACGGCTGGTGAAGTACGCGACGTCAAGCGTGAGTACCGGCGACGCCTGCCCGGTCGGTCCGCCGTGGACGAACACGACGTACGGCGGCAGCTCGCCCTCCGGCGCCCGGGCCCGCGGATTGCGCGGCGGGTAGATGTGCGCGTACACCACCCGGCCGGCCGGACCGGGCAGCGCCTCCGAGCGCGGCTGCGGCAGGTACGCCGGGTCGGGCAGCCGATCCAGCGCGGGCCGCAGCCGCTCCACCGCCCCGGTGGCCGGCCGTACCCGGACCACGGTGAGCGGCTCCTGGCCGCTGCCGGCGACCCCGACGACGGCGTCCGCACCGACGCCGAGCGTGGACGACCAGACGGTGAAGGGAAGGTCGAGGTCGTCGAGGACGCCGGTGGCCGGGTCGAGGACGCCCAGGGCGTACGTGCCGGTGCCGTGCAGCACGGCGAGCCGGCCGTCGCCGAGCGGCGCGTACGACTGCCGGCCCAGCAGCCACAGCGGGAAGCCGAACTCCTCCTCCCGCACGCAGAGCGGCCGTACCTCGCCGCTGTCGATCCCGACCCGGTACAGGTTCCACCAGCCGCTGCGGTCAGACACCGCGTACAGGGTCCGCTCGTCGGCCCACTCCGGCTGCAGCACGGACTCCTCGGGGCCGCCGAGCAGCACCCGTACCGAGGTCGCCACGCCCGCGTCGAGGCGCGCGAGCCGCAGTTCGGTGCCGTCCCACGGCATCCGGGGATGGTCCCAGGCGATCCACGCCAGGTGGCTGCCGTCTGGCGACAGCCGGGGGAACGCGACGAAGTCGCTGCCGCCGGCCACCTCGCGGACCCGGCCGGCATCGGTGGCGGCGCTGCCGTCGAGCGGCACGGCGACGACGTGGCGGACCACCCGGCCGTCCCGGTGGGCCTCCCGGACGCAGAGCACCTCGCCCCGCGAGGCGTCGAGTACCGGGTCGGCGTAGCGCAGGGCACCCGGCCCGGCCGGCTGCGGGGTCAGCGGTCGCGGTTGTTGCGCGCCGTCGTCGAGCAGGTACAGCCGCTGGTCGTCCCAGTGCGCGAAGAGCAGCGACGGGCCCCGGCCGCCGGTGCCGGCGACCACCAGCCAGGCCCGGCCGCCGTACTCGTGCGCGCGGGTACGCGCCTGCCACGGCCGGGGCAGGACCTCCACCGTCGTACCGTCGCCACGACGGCGCAGCACGGTGGTCCGCCCGACCTCGCGCGGCCGGGTCTCGTCCCACCACACCTCGTCGCCGACCGCCGCGACGAACCCGATGGTCACACCCGAGTCGGCAAGGTCGGCCGCGCTGATCGGCGAGGGCCACTCGCCGTAGGGCAACTCCCGCACCTGCTCTCCCCTCGCCAGGCCCGTTCCCCGCCGCGCCTTCTCCCCTCGGCGGGACTTCGCCCGCCGGTGCGGGCTTCTCCCCGCGCCGTGTGGGACCGGACGGGGAGCGGATCCCGGCATCGTAGTGCACCGGTATCAGCCGTTCTATCCCTTGACAGTCGGCCGAACCGGCGAAACCACGTCGACGGTCGGGCGGGCCGGCGCACTCCCGCGATATATGCGCCGCGCGGACGCGATGTGATCGCTATCTTCTTCTGGGCTCGCCCTGCCCGCCGATAGGAACCGCGAACGGCTGCGGCATCGATCTCGGCGACGCCCCGTTCACCGCCGCCGACCGGCACGACGACAGTGCCCACCGGTACGACGACAGTGCCCACCGGCACGACGACAGTGAGGAAGCACGTGCCCCGTACCACCTCCGAAGGCCTCGCCGCGCCCGCGAGCCGACCGGACACCGCACCGCCCGATCCCCGCCGCTGGATCACGCTGGCGGTCATCGCGGTCGCGCAGCTCATGGTGGTGCTCGACGCCACCATCGTCAACATCGCCCTACCGCAGGCGCAGCGCGACCTGCACATCACCGACGCCGACCGGCAGTGGGTCGTCACCGCGTACACCCTGGCCTTCGGCGGCCTGCTGCTGCTCGGCGGCCGGATCGCCGACTACTGGGGGCGCAAGCGCGCGTTCGTGGTCGGTACCGTCGGGTTCGCGGTCGCGTCCGCACTGGGCGGCCTCGCCACCAACGGCGAGCTGCTGTTCGCCGCGCGGGCGCTGCAGGGCGCGTTCGGCGCGCTGCTGGCCCCGGCGTCGCTGGCCCTGCTGACCGTGCTGTTCACCGACGCGAAGGAGCGGGCCAAGGCCTTCGCGGTGTACGGCGCGATCGCCGGCGGCGGCTCGGCCGTGGGACTGCTGCTGGGCGGGGTGCTCACCGAGTACGCCGACTGGCGGTGGTGCCTGCTGGTCAACATCCCGATCGCGCTGATCGCGGTCGCGCTGGCGGTCCCGCTGGTGCACGAGAGCCGCGCACACGGCGACACCCGCTACGACATACCGGGCGCCGTCGTGGTGACCGCGGGGCTGGTGTCGCTGGTGTACGGCTTCACGAAGGCCGCCGAGGACGGCTGGGACGCCACCGCGACGCTCGGCTTCATCGCCGCCGGGGTGGTGCTGCTCGCCGTGTTCGTGGTCATCGAACTGCGCTCGTCGCACCCGCTGCTGCCGTTGCGGATCCTGCTCGACCGCAACCGCGGCGGCGCCTACCTCGCGTCGACGCTCACCGGCGCCGGTCTGTTCGGGGCGTTCCTGTTCATCACCTTCTACTTCCAGGTGGTGCTGCACTACACCCCGCTGAAGGCGGGCGTGGCGTCGCTGCCGGTGACCGCCGGCGTCATGGTGGCCGCGACGGTGGCCAGCCAGCTCATGCCGAAGGTCGGCCCGAAGTTGCCGATGGTCGCGGGTGGCCTGGTCGCCGCCGCGGCGATGCTCTACCTGACCCGGATCGGCGTGTCGACCAGCTTCGCCACGCATGTCCTGCCGGCCGAGCTGCTCCTCGGCCTCGGCCTCGGCCTCACCTTCGTCCCGCTGTCCAGCCTGGCCCTGGTCGGCGTGCCCGAGCACGACGCGGGCGCGGCCAGCGCCACGCTCAACGCCACCCAGCAGGTCGGCGGTTCGCTCGGGACCGCGCTGCTGAACACCGTCTACACCACGGCCGTCACCAGCTACCTCGCCGGACACCTGCCGCCGACGCCGCAGGTGCAGCTGGAGGGCCTGGTGCACGGGTACACCCGCGCCTTCGGGTGGGGCGCGGCCATCCTGGTCGCGTCGGCCCTGGTCGTCATCGTTCTGATCAACGTACGCAAGGACGACCTGCCCAGCCACGACGCTCCGGTACACGTCGGCTGACCCGATCCGGACCGAACAAGCCGCACCGCCCGGTACCCGACTCTCGGGTACCGGGCGGTACGGCGTTCACGGCGTGATGCGCGACAGCAGCGCGGTCAGGCCGCTCTGTTCGTCGGCACTGAGCCGCGACAGGGCCTGCCGTTCGGCCTGGAACACCTGCGGCAGCAGCGCGTCGAGGCGCTGCCGACCGTCCGGAGTCAACCGGATGAGCACCTTGCGGCGGTCCCGCGGCGCGGCGGTCCGGGTGATCCAGCCGTGCTCCTCCAGCGCGGCGAGCCGCTTGGTCGTGCCGGCCGCGGAGACCAGCGTCGACGCGGTCAGCTCGGCCGGGGTGACCCCGCCGGGGCCGAGCCGGCGGAGCACGCAGAGCAGGTCGAACTCCCCCCGGTTGAGCCCACCGGCGGCGATGAGGGATTCCGCCTCGGCGCGCACCCCGGCCGCCACCCGCTGGAGCGCGACGACCAGCGGCAGGTGGTCGGTGGGCAGGTCCGGGCGCACGGCCGCCCACTGCTCCCGCACCTGCTCGACGCCCACCGGTCGTACGCCGGTAAACGACTGGTGTACGTTCATATGAGTGAGCGTACCCCGTTACCGCCCGGACCCGTCACCCCGCACGAGCCTCCCCCGGCGTACCACCGGCGCGCTCCGCGCCCTGTCACGGGTCCGCGCCTTGTCACCGGTGCGCGCTGTCCGCCGGACGTCGACCGGGGTCCGCGCCACCGCCATCGCCATCCGGGCGGCGGCCCCGGCCCGGGTACGCGTTGCCGTACGCGCGATGCTGAGCATGACCCTGCCGCTGGCCATCGGTGTGGCCATCGGCCATCCGGGCTGGGGTGCCCTCGCCTCCGTCGGCGGTTTTGCCGGCTTCTACGGCGCCGACCTCCCGTACCGGTACCGCGGCCGGCTCGTCGCCGGCATCGGCGTCGGCATCACCCTCGGCGTCCTGCTCGGCGCCCTGACATCCACCCGGGGCTGGCTGGCCGCACCGGTAGCCGGGGTGGTCGCCGCGGTGGCCTCCCTGCTCTGCCAGGCCGCCGAGGTCCCGCCGCCCCGCGAGTACTTCATCGTGCTCGCCACCCTCAGCGCCACCGGCATCCCGGTCGACGCGCGCCAGGCGGTACTGCACACCGGCCTGACCGCCGTCGGCGCGGCGATCGGCTGGCTGGTCAGCATGTCACCGGCCATCGGCCGGTACCGTGCCCCGGAACACCGGGCGGTGCGGGCCGCGCTCGACGCCGTGGCGACGCTCCTGGCCCGTACCGGCCGGCCGGACGCCGGCCTCGCCCGTCACACCGCCGTGACCGCGGTGCGCCGGGCCCGCCGCGCCGCGATGCAGGGCGCGCTGCCCGCGGACCACCGGCTGACCCGCACGGTGACCGCCGTCGAGGACCTGCTCGAAGCGGCACTGCACGTCCAGTCGGAGGCGTCCGCCCCGCTCGACCCGCGCTGGGCCGCCGCCGTACGCTCCCTGGCCCCGGTGGTCACCGGCGGCACCGTCCCGGACCGGCCGCTGCCGGAGCCCGGCGCCACCGTCGGTGATGCGCCGCTGCGCGACGCCGTACGGAAGGTACGGGCGGCGCTCGGCGGCGCCGACACCGCGCGGGGCGAGGAGTTGGCCGGACTTCCCGCCTGGCCTGGAATCCTCCCCCAGGTGCGGGCGGCGGCCCGCTGGCAGTCGGTCATCCTCCCGGCCGCCGTCCGACTCGGCGTAGCGGTCGCGGTCGGCGCCGGCATCGGCCGGGCGCTCGGCCTGGCCAACTCGTACTGGGTCGGCCTCACCGCCGCCGCGGTACTGCTGGCCAGCAACTCCGCCGGTACGGTCCGCCGCTCGGTGCACCGGGTCGCCGGCAGCGTCGCCGGGGTGGCCCTCGCGTACGCCCTGCTGGCCGGGCACCCGCCATGGGTGGCGATCGTGGCGGGCATCGCCGTCTTCCAGTTCATCGCCGAGATGACCATCACCGCGAGCTACGGGATCGCGGTCGTCGGGATCACCGTGCTCGCACTGGTGCTGTTCCACATCGGCAGCCCCGGCGGCGACGTGAACGCCATGATCGGCGCCCGGCTCTCCGACACCGTGCTCGGGGCCGCCCTCGCCCTGGCGCTGCGGGCGGTCCTGTGGCCCCGCGCCACCGCCGCACGGCTGCCTCAGGTACAGGCCCGGACGCTACGGTCGGTCGACCGGGTCCTGGCGGCCCTGTGGCTCGCCGACCGGCAGGACCGGGTCGGCCACGGCGGTGACGGGGACGGCCTCGCCGACGAGCGCCGCCAGCTCCAGACACACCTCGTCACCCTGCGGGCGATACACACCGACGCCCTGGCCGACGACCGGTCCGCCACGCCCGACACCGACCTGCGCTGGCCGGTTACGGTCGCCATCGAGGAACTGGCCTTCCTGGCGCTGTCACTACCCCGGTCCCGGCCGGTTCCCCCCGCCGGCCTGGCCCGGACCTTCCGCGACGGCCTCGGCCGGATCTCCGTCGCCGTCGACGGGTACACGCCGGCACCGGCCGGTGCGCCGCCGAAACTGCCCGGCTATCCCCGTACCTCCGCAGCGGTCAGCACGCTCGCCACCGCCGTGGCCGACGCGGGGACGGCCGGACGGCGGGAGGCTGCCGGATCACCGGCTTCCTGAACCACGCGGGTCAGAGGTCTGGCCACACATGCTGTTCGAGGTATCGTCCACGGTCCGATCATGACGGGCGCGTACGACGGTTCGGCCCGCACCAGTCCGACGGGGCGCCCCGGAAAAGGCCGGGTGCCCGCTGCCCCCGTCGTGCCGGTTGTCCCCCATCCTGCGGTTGGCCCCCGTCGTGCCGGTTGCCTCCGCGCGCTGCCCGCTGCCCTGGGCCGCCCGTCCGGACGGCGCCCGGTGCGGCGTCGGCGCGGCGTCGGCGCGCCGAGATCCGCGCGATGTCGCGAACATTGCGGCTAGCCACGCGCCCGAGGCCGCAATGTTCGCGACATTGCGGTTCCTGGGGCGGCCGCGCCGCGGCGGTCACCCGGGTCCGGGTCCGGGGACGTGCCCGCGGGCCCGGGGTAACCGGGCCGGGGGTCCGCGACAATGCGCCCCGGGGCCGGGGTAACCGGGGCCGGATACGGGTCGAGGCCCACCCGGACGGGTGGGCCTCGACTCCGAAGATGTCCGGCGGCGTCCTACTCTCCCACACCCTCCCGGGTGCAGTACCATCGGCGCTGGAGGGC